>NZ_JAIJZQ010000033.1:0-17462 GCF_019754195.1 Streptococcus sp. 2018037 | reverse complement strand
TAATCTCCTTTTGTTGATGGTTTAAGTTTATCGAAAAGTGCTGCCTTTCTACAGGACATTTTTGTCTAGCTTCATACTTTATTTGATTTTTCTTTTTTTAAAGTACATTTGCTATTGATACTCTATGAAAAACATTGCATTCTGCTCCAGAAGGGAATTATTATATTGGTTTTTGGTTCCTCATTTCTTAGCTCTACTACCAGTATGGCTTGAGAGAATCATGTCTATGTCTAAAGGTCTAGCTGTTTAAAACTATATTTGTATATTTCTAAGATTGTGATAAATAACTATTGATTCGTTTTTCTTGTAATACTCAATAAAAATCAAAAATAGCAAGTCTAAGCTACTTATAACATGTGAAATTTTAATTTATAAGTTTGAGTTGAGGATTGTGGATTTCAAGTAGCTGTTTTCTTCTAAAAAAATAACAAAATCGAAACGCTACATATCCACTT
The DNA here is from genome assembly GCF_019754195.1 of Streptococcus sp. 2018037. NCBI lineage: Bacteria > Bacillati > Bacillota > Bacilli > Lactobacillales > Streptococcaceae > Streptococcus > Streptococcus sp. 2018037. The sequence goes on along the minus strand of NZ_JAIJZQ010000033.1, from coordinate 17,007 downwards.
TGAGTGGTAGGTGGCTATTTTTGATTTTAAATGAGTATAAATACCCTGTTTCTGATGTGTAGCATGTAAAAAAAGCCTTCGCCAAGATTATGTACTTAGCGAAGGCTTGGTGGTTATTTTAGTGGTTGAGAGTGAGGGCAGATCCGTTATGGAATGTCTTGCCCAGAGTATTTTTATACTACTCTTTCGTATTAATTTTCTCTTTTACTTCTTCATAAGAAAGGGGATGAACATCTTCGTCATCGTGTTCAATATTCTCTGGCATTTTGCCTGTTTCATACAGAGATTTAATTTGAACACTATCAAGAGTTTCGTATTTGAGCAGTGCTTCTGCAATCAGTTTGTGTGTATCACGGTTTGATTGAATAATATCTGCAGCCTTATTACGAGCTTCATTTAGCAAATCACGTACTTCATTATCTAACTCATATGCAGTTTGCTCAGAAATATATTTTTGAGTTGTTTGTCCACCAAACATTGCATGACTGCCTTCATACTGCATTGGTCCCATTTTTTCACTCATACCATATTCTGCAACCATGGCACGCGCCATCTGTGTAGCTTGTTCAAAGTCATTTGAGGCACCGGTTGTTTGGGTATTGAAAATAATTTCTTCCGCAACACGACCACCCATAAGACCTGCCAATTGCTCCTTCATATCTTCTTTAGATAGAAGCATTTGATCTTCTTTAGGAAGGGCAATCATGTATCCACCTGCGCGACCGCGGGGAACAATTGTTACTTTGTGAACTTCACGTGCATTTGATAGTACGAGACCAACAATTGTATGACCTGCTTCATGGTAGGCAACGATTTCGCGTTCTTTGACTGAAACTTGACGGTCTTTCTTAGATGGACCTGCAATAACACGATCTTCTGCTTCGTCAATATCTGAAGCATCAATGACAGTCTTGTTTCGACGTGCAGCTACAAGGGCTGCTTCGTTAAGAACATTCTCTAAATCTGCACCAACAAATCCTGGTGTTTGTTGTGCTACTAATTTCAAATCTACATCTGCCGCTAGTGGTTTATTCTTCGCATGAACTTTAAGGATTGCTTCACGTCCTTTAACATCCGGACGACCAACCAATACTTTACGGTCAAAACGACCTGGACGAAGAAGGGCAGGGTCTAAAACATCACTACGGTTGGTTGCGGCAATGACAATAATCCCTTCGTTCCCTTCAAAACCATCCATTTCAATTAAGAGTTGGTTGAGGGTTTGTTCACGTTCATCGTTACCGCCACCCATGCCGACACCACGTTGGCGACCGACAGCATCGATTTCATCGATGAAAATAATGGCTGGTGCTGCTTTTTTTGCATCTTCAAATAATGAACGAACACGGCTGGCACCGACACCAACAAACATTTCAACAAAATCTGAACCAGAAATGGAGAAGAATGGCACACCCGCTTCACCTGCTACTGCTTTGGCAAGCAAGGTTTTACCTGTTCCTGGAGGACCCTCTAGTAGCACACCTGCTGGAATACGTGCTCCAAGTTTAGTAAAGCGTTTTGGATCTTTCAAAAATTCAACAACTTCAACTAATTCTTGTTTTTCTTCCTCTGCACCTGCTACATCTGAGAAACGTACCTTGATGTTACTTTGTTCCAAAGCTTTAGCTTTATTCCGTCCAAAGTTCATTGCACCACGTGCTCCACCGCCACCCTGGTTCATCATCATCATGAAGAATACACCAGCAATGATAAGCGGTAACAAATTAAAGACGATATTTAACCAAAGTCCATTTGAACTTTCAGGTTTAATAGTAACCTTTACTCCATTTTCATTTGCAAGAGCTTGTAGCTCTGACAAATTCGTTTCTGACGGTAAAATTAGTGACTTAAAGTTTTTATACTTAACTTTGCTAGAAACTTGGAATAACTTAATAGATGAAGCTAGCTCATCTTTAGCTTCCTGTTCTGTTTTGTACTTACCAGTAATTTCAATAACACTTGAATTTGGTTGATAAGTAATTTCAGATACATTATTATTTTTCAATTCAGTTACTACTTGTGAATAACTGATTTCTTGAGTTGCTACTTGCTGACCAGCGCTAAAAAATTGAAAGGCTGTAACAATAGTGGCAATAACGAGAATAATGAGAAAAGGATTTTTTATAAATCCTTTATTTGGTTGATTGTTCATAATATAGTAGGAGACCTTTTTCTATTTTGTGTAAACTTCCTCTTTGAGTACACCAACATAAGGAAGATTACGATAATTTTCATCATAATCTAAGCCAAATCCAACTACAAATTCATTTGGAATAGTAAAGCAAGTGTAGTCTGGCTCGATTTCAACAACACGACCTTCTGGTTTATCAAGAAGAGTGGCAATTTTAATAGAACCTGCCTGACGCAAAGCAAAGAGTTCTTTCAATTCTTTTAATGTGCGACCAGTGTCAATAATATCCTCTATAAAGATGATATGTCGACCTGCAACACTATTGTCCAAATCCTTGATAATCTTAACAGTACCACAACTCTCAGTACCACCATGGTAGCTAGAAACAACCATATAATCTGTTTCTACATGGGCATCAATATGTTTCATTAATTCTGCCATAAATGGGATAGAACCTTTTAAAATTCCTACAAGAATAGGATTCTTATCTGCATAGTCTGTTGCTAGAATTTGACCGAGTTCTTTGCATTTTGCAACGATTTCTTCTTCTGAAACAAGAATTTTCTTAATATCTTTGTCCAACATAGGTGTTCTACTCTTTCATTTTTATATATAAGGTAGCTTTGATTATATCATTTTTTACTGATTTACTCAAATCACTGCTAACAAGATTCGTAATTCCATAAATTTCTCCATCCTGCTCGATAATAAGCGCATTTTGTCGAGCTTTCTGTGAGATTTTATTATCAATAAACCAACGGCGGAGTTTTTTATTTACTCCGTTTATTAAAATGGTGTCCCCAGCCTGCCTTCTCCTCACTACAATTGGATTTTCTGTAGGAAAATATAAAATACTATCCGCTTCTTCCAAAGGATGATTGAGAGAAAAAATATATGAACCGTAAGAAAAAATACCCTCTGATTTTATCATGATTTTTTCTGGTTGACTATCCGTCTCTAGTCCTATTTTATAAATTTGAAAACGATGATAATCCTTCTCTAACATGTAATCATTTTTCAATAAATGATAGTAGTTAGCTTTTGAACGCAAGATGTGTAATACTTCATTAAATTGTGGACGAGAGAGCTGTAAATCAGGAAATTTTTCAAAATATTCCTCTAATAGATAACTTTGTACCGTAGGTGTCTGTTGTTGAAAACTCATCACATCTGTAACGGATAAATCCTGTGTCAAATCTCTTAGCGCTTGAAATAGATTATTTGTATCAACTGCAAGATTATTGAGAGCAAGTTCGATTTTAGGATTTTCCTGTTTTAACTTTGGTAAATAGTCATTTCTGACTCTATTTCGAAAATATTTGAAATCTACATTACTGCAATCTTCAAAATGAAATAGCTTATCAAAATCTGCCTTTTTAAAAGATAAAAGTGGTCGAATAAGTTCTCCTGTTGCAAAAGGCTGAGTCTGTTGAATTGCTGATAAGTGACGCAAACGCCCTCCTCTAATCAATCGCATAAAGACAGTTTCTGCTTGATCATCTGCATGGTGGGCTGTCACTAGTGCAGTGTAGCCTTCCTTCTCCATGATTGTAGCAAAAAATCCATAACGCCATTTTCGCGCCGCTTCTTCTGAAAAAACACCTTCAAAATAGGACAGATAAAAGGGAACATTACTTTCTTCTGCTAACTGTTTAAGATATTTTTCCTCGATGACAGATTCTTCCCTCTGTCCATGATTAATATGGGCAATTCCAAGTTCAATCCCTAACACTTGTTTGCATTCGTATAAAAGATGGAATAGGTTCATAGAATCTACCCCACCGGATACGGCTACTAGTACTTTCTTATGTTTATCAAAAAAGTGACCATCCTGTGTCACTTTTAAAAATCGATCTTTCATTTACTTTAAAATCCCGTAAATATCATTTGCAATTTGTGTAATCTCATCATAATTTGATTTATCTGTAAAAATAGATAAAACAAAAGGAGACCCTGCGTAAACAATCGCTACATCGTGTTTGACATCATCTGCATCGCCAATTTTATGAGCAACTGGAACTGAGATGTCTTTCGAAATACGTTGATTATCAAATTGAGTAGATAACAAACTTTCTAGCACATAGCCATTTTGAATATATAAGGCTTCCATCATTTTCCCTGCGATCTCAGCTGAAGTTTCACGTGTAACCATACTCCACTCACTACCTGTTTTAGCAGTTATTACTTGATAAAAATTGGAATCGAATTTATTAGCTACATAATAAGAAAGTAAATTACTAGCTACATTATCTGACTCTTTAGCAGTCTTATTAATCAATTCTTCCACTGAATAATCTTTGTTGTCAGGAGTTTTTGACAGTGAACCACTTCCTCCAGCAACATAAGCTCCTGGGAAGGACATAGATTCGGTTGTATATTTCACTTTAGTAGTCAAATCAATATACCCAGCATTCAGTTGCTCTTGAACGTAATAAAGAATTGGTAGTTTAGCAATGCTGGCAGAATAGAATAGTTTCTCTTGATTTACACCTGCAGTTTGACCTGTTGACAATTGTTTTACATATATACCAATAGTATCTTTAGAATATTTGTTAGTCAACAACTCTTGAACGGCTTCTACTCTATTATCCGTTTTAGAAAAATTATTTACTGCACTCCAACCTTTATCTGTAACATAGGCAAAATCACCTAGGGAAGTTGTTACGATTTTAGAAACCATAACAGCTTGATAGGGTTGTAAATCATTTTTTATTTCCGTAGCTTCGTTAGCAATTGGTGAGGTTAACAATGTGAAACCTTTTTTTGTCCAATAAGTTTGCTCAACAGTAGTTTCTGTAACAATTACATCATCAAATAGTAGATGCCTACTTGCAAGAATGTAACCCTTGTCATCTATTTGGAAAACCAATTCTTTTTTACTATTGACTAGAACATCCGTAATAGAAAAATGTTGGTTCGGCTGTAATTGTCCACCTGCTATAGTCAGTTCTTCATCCGAATAAAGATTCTCAGTTTGAAAAACATTTGGGTTTTGAGGGATAGTTTGAAAATACTGATCATAGATAGTATGAGTCAATTCGTATTCTTCTTGCGCTGTGAGTTCAAATGGTATTTCTGTACTATCGACCACCTGCCATCCAAATAAAACTGGCAATAACCATACGAGCAGTTTTTTCTGCATACTCCCTCCTTTCTACGATTCATTTTCTTCTAACTTTAATTCTCTATTCTTTTGATTCAACTCTTCCAACTTCTCTTCCGAATGCTGTAGAAATTGCTCTACAATTTTAAAGATAGAATCTGTCATTTTGGTAACCCTGGAATATTGTAGACAAATTCCCCTTCTTTAGAGTATTGGTATTTGGCACGAACATATTTGGCAGCGTAATCTTCATTCTTTAATTTCGTAACCATTTCAGCTACTTGTTTTTGCTCTTTGGTCAATTCATCATAGTTTTTTTCTAATTCAGCTAACTTCTTTTCCTGTTGCTGAATATTAGTGTAAGTCCCAACAAGATTGTAGGCAGGCAACATAAAAAGAAAGATAACTAGAATGAGAATTGCACCCATAAAACGATTTTTTTGTTGGCGTTCTGCCAATTGATGCTGAGTTTTTTTACGCTCCGACTGAATAAAGGCATTATTCAGTTGTAGAATTTTAGATTTCTTCATCTTTTTCTATCCTTTTTTCACTGATAATTTCATACATTTTCAGTGCGTCTTCTTTTTTAGTCGAATCTTTCATCTCAAGTACTTTTACAGTGAGTAGTTTGTTACCAAATTGGATTTCAACCTGATCATTTACTTTTAAATCTGTTGAAGATTTCGCCAAAATCCCATTGACTTTTATTCGTCCTTTATCGGCAACTTCCTTCGCAACTGTTCGACGCTTGATAATGCGGGATACTTTCAAATATTTATCTAGTCTCATACTTTACCTCAGTTCACTATTTTACCATTTTTCAAGGTATTTGAGAAATTTATTCTGCCTTCCTTGCTTTAATTTCTTTTAATTTTTCGGCAAAAGAAATCAATTCCTCTAATATTTCATATTCTTTTTTCTGTTGAATGTTAAACACAACAGCTAGTTTTCCTTTATTTTCCGTTATCTGAGCTTTCAAATTTGTCACAGATAAAGCTTCAAAGTAATCTTGCGTTAGGAAAATTTGACCAGCCATAGGTTCGAATGTTACTGTCACTTGATGTTGTCGTCTAAGAACTGTATGACAGAAAACTTGGTCTAAAAATGACTTCAATAGACCGATTTCAAGCAAGTAAGCAACAACATCAGGATACTCTCCAAAACGGTCTATCAATTCTTCTTGTAATTCTTGATAGTTGACACGACTGTCAATATTCTTTATACGCTTGTAAATTTCAATTTTTTGACGTTGATCAGCAATATAGTCACTTGGTAGATAGGCGTCAATCTGTAGGTTGACCTCAGTATTGCTTTTCTGACGTTGGGCTGCCTTACCTTGTTTTTCCAAGATGGCTTGTTCCAGCAATTGTGAATACAGTTCATACCCTACAGAATCAATAAATCCTGACTGGGCAGCGCCCAAAATATTTCCAGCTCCACGGATAGACAAATCTTGCATTGCAATCTTGAAACCCGATCCTAGTTCTGTAAAGCCCTTGATCGCTTCCAATCGTTTTTCTGCTACTTCTGTCAAGGACTTGTCTGGACGGTACATGAGATAGGCATAGGCAATCCGACTGGAACGGCCAACACGTCCTCGAAGTTGATAGAGAGTTGACAGTCCCATGTGATCGGCATTTTCAATAAAGAGGGTATTCGCATTTGGAATATCAACACCTGTTTCGATGATTGTTGTGGTCACCAGAATATCATACTCACCCTCTACAAAGGCATAGAGAGTATTTTCTAATTGGATCTCCGACATTTGTCCATGGACGTATCCTATAGTAGCTTCTGGAACCAAGTCTTTTAATTCAGACACTTTCTGTTCGATTGTGTCAACTTTATTGTAAAGATAGTAAACCTGACCTCCGCGATCTATCTCACGAAGCATTGCATCTCGGATAACGGAAGGATTTGTTTCCATCACATAAGTTTGGACAGGATAGCGATTTGTCGGTGGAGTCTCAATTACTGATAAGTCACGGATTCCCAACATGGACATTTGCAATGTCCGAGGAATCGGAGTTGCAGTTAGGGTTAGGACATCTATTTTCTTTTTCACTTCCTTCAAGCGTTCCTTATGCTTGACACCAAACCGTTGCTCTTCGTCAATAACCAGTAAACCTAAATCAGCAAAAACAACATCTTTTGATAGAAGGCGATGGGTACCAATCAAGATGTCAATTTGGCCTTTTTTCAACTTCTCAAGTGTTTTTTCCTGCTCTGCCTTTGTTTTAAAACGACTCATAACATCAACATTAACAGGAAATTCTGCAAACCGTTCTTGGAAATTAGCGTAGTGTTGCTGGGCTAAAACAGTCGTAGGAACAAGAATAGCTACTTGCTTGCCATCATTGACAGCTTTGAAAGCAGCGCGCATAGCTACCTCTGTCTTACCAAAGCCTACATCCCCTACCAGCAAACGATCCATTGGAGAGTCTTTTTCCATATCTTGTTTGATTTCATCAATGGAACGAAGTTGGTCGTCGGTTTCCACATGTGTAAAGTAGTTGTCAAACTCAACCTGATTCTCATCATCTGGTGAAAAGGCAAAGCCTTTCAGTTGACTACGCTCCGCATAAAGCTTAATCAAATCATCTGCAATATCCTCCACTTGCTTCTGAACTTTTTGCTTGGTTCGTTGGAACCGACCATCGTTTAGTTTATTAACTTTTGGAGCTTTCCCATCGGACGCTAAGTATTTGGAGAGAAGATCAATTTGTTCTACAGGAATAGAAATGCGATCGGAGTTTTGATATTGAACCGTTAAATAATCACGATGAATGCCTGAAATTTCAATAGTCTCAATTCCTAAGTATTGACCGATACCATGAACATGGTGAACAACATAGTCACCAACTGCTAATTCACTATAGTCCTTAATACGTTCAGCGTTAGAAATATTGGTTCTACGTGTCTTACGCTTCATTTTCTTATTGAAAATCTCTTTTTCAGTGATGAAAACTAGTTTCTCATCCATCAAATGAAAACCTGAAGCTAACTGACCAATCGTAACCTGTTGCTGACCTTCTACTAACTTATCTGCTGCATGTACTGGAAGATGGATATCATACTCTTGTAAAGTTTTCTGTAAAGTCTGTAAACTTACATCAGAACTCGCTTGAATAACAACGGTATTGTTTGACTTCGCATACCGAGTCAATTCATCTTTTAACAGTGGAATCTGGTGGAAAAATTCCTGCATAGGATGCTGTGTGAATTGATAGAGATCCTCAAACTTTACATTGCCCAAACCTTTTTGAAAACTTGAAAAGAAGGTGGCAGGTTTGTATTTTCTTAACTCCGAATAGGTAGATGCAAAATAGTGCAAACTTGACACTGATTTCTCCTTTTGTAAATCATCTGTCAACAACTCTGCTGATTCTTTTTCAAATTGAGCCTGCTTGTCAGCAATTTTATGAAAATCATCTAAAAATAAGGGAGAACCCTTTGGCAAATAATCCAACAATGTCCAAGATTGTTCATATAAAAATGATAGAAATTTTCGTAAATCGGGATGACGATATTCCATTTGCATATCTGCCACGACTTCTCGTAAATAAGACTGCTGCTCCCCACTTCTAGATTGGTCAATAGAGATTTGGATTTTCTGACTAGCCCGCTCATAGTCAGTAGACGATAAAATAATATCTGATGCTGGTGACAAACTGATTTGTTCGAGATTCTCTAAAGACTTTTGACTATCTACATCAAAAATACGGATGCCATCAATTTCATCTCCAAAGAATTCTAAACGGCAGGGAGATGCCGCTTGCATATCAAAAATATCTAGAATATCCCCACGTTGGCTAAACTCCCCTTGCGTTAAAACACGAGAAACTTTTTTATAACCTATATTGACAAGTTTCTTTACAAGATTGTCAACTTCTATTTCTTGACCAACTTCAAGCTTTATTTTAGAACCTTTATAAGCTTCAGGACTCGGCAATAAGACCCGACAAGCAGCCATACTAGCAACTAAAATTCCTGAACTAGTAGAATCTGTCAAGAAATTTAAACTGTCAATCCTTGATTGAGTCCGTTCTTTTGATGCAAAAACAAACTCGGCAATAGGACTATCATCTGTAAAAAAGTTGTAAACATTCTCACTTCCAACGATGGCTGTTAAATCTGCAATTAATTTCTCAGCATCATTTTGAGTAGCAGTCACAATCATAATCTTTTCAGCCAAACAATCATAGGCAGTCGCCATGACTAATGACTTACTGGTTCCAGTGAGTCCCAATAATAGTTGGCGAGTTGATTTGTTTAAGCCAGACTGCCACTGATTGATTTGCTTATTTTTGTGAAGAAGATCTAGTATATTCATTATCCGTTAAACTTTCTCATAATAGTATCAAAATCATCTTCTTCCAAATAAAAGTTGACAGCCTTGTCAAGTTTCTCTAAAGCTAGATCAATTTCGATACGGTCTTCTGTGTCAAATCCTGATAAGACATGGTTGACAACACTCATTTTTCCTTTTGGACGGCCAATGCCAATCTTAATGCGGTCAAATTCCTGCGTCCCAATATGCTTGACAATGGATTTAATCCCATTGTGACCACCTGCTGAACCTTTTTGACGGAAACGGATTTTTCCAACAGCCATGTCCAAGTCATCGTAAGCCACCAAAATATCTGTCTCATCTAAACCATAATAGGTCATCAGGGCATGGATAGCCTTGCCTGATTCGTTCATGAAGGTCGTTGGTTTTACTAGATAGATTTTTTCACCGTCAATAAAGGTTGTGGCAATGTCTGCTTGGAAAATCTTATCGTGACTAAAAGTTACATTTTCACGCTTGGCAATCTTATCTAGCAACATAAAGCCGACATTGTGCTTGGTTTCAAAATAGCGATCCCCAGGATTTCCTAGGCCTATAATCAATCGTGTCATTTTTTCTCCTTACATACCAAAAGGCTGGAAAATGTATTCCAACCTAATTATCTATTATACGTTAAAGCGGAACTCCATGATGTCCCCATCTTGAACCACGTACTCTTTTCCTTCTTCACGGAGGCGTCCTGCTTCCTTAACAGCTTTCTCAGAGCCATATTGAATCAAATCATCATAGGACATGGTTACGGCACGGATAAAGCCTTTTTCGAAGTCTGAGTGGATGATACCAGCACATTGAGGTGCTTTCATACCGCGCTTGAAGGTCCAAGCACGAACTTCCTTCTCTCCTGCTGTAAAGTAGGTGCCTAGACCAAGCAAGTGATAGGCTGCACGTGTTAATTTGTCCACACCAGATTCTGTCAAGCCGAGGGCTTCCAAAAACTCACCCTTGTCTTCATCGTCGAGTTCTGAAATTTCTTCTTCAGCACGCGCAGAAATCACTACCACTTCTGCATTTTCTGTTGCTGCAAAGTCACGGATTTGCTGAACATAACTGATAGACTCAGGATCTGCTACCTTGTCTTCATCGACATTGGCAACATAGAGAACTGGCTTGGTGGTCAAGAGGAAGAGTTGCTTAACGATTTTTTGTTCTTCATCTGTGAAGTCAACTGTACGAGCAGATTTTCCGTCTTCTAGGACTGGTTTGATTTTTTCAAGGACTGCAAATTCTGCGACAGAATCCTTGTCTTTTTGCGTACGGGCCATTTTTTCTACACGCGCATAACGCTTGTTGATGCTCTCTAGGTCCGCCAAAATCAATTCTAGGTTAATGGTATCAATGTCTGCGATAGGATCAACAAAGGCATCTTCACGGCCTTGTTCACGCATGACATTTTCATCGTCAAAGGCACGCACCACATGGACAATGGCGTCAACTTCGCGGATATTGGCCAAGAATTTATTTCCAAGCCCTTCACCTTTAGAGGCACCTTTTACGATACCAGCAATATCGGTAAATTCAAAGGTCGTTGGCACTGTCTTTTTAGGAGTGATGAGTTCTGTCAACTTCTGCAAACGCTCATCAGGCACTTCTACCATGCCGACGTTTGGATCAATGGTCGCGAAAGGGTAGTTGGCAGCCTCTGCTCCTGCCTTTGTAATTGCGTTAAATAGGGTTGATTTACCAACGTTTGGCAAACCGACGATTCCTGCTGTTAAAGCCATGTTTTTTTACTCTCCAATTAAAAATTCAATCATGACTATTATAGCAGAAAAATAGAGAAAAAGCTTGCTGATTGGCAAGCTTCGTTAAAAATAATGCTGAATAAATAATCCACCTAAAAGCATAACTGCAAGAAAAATGAGAACGACAACATCTCCTCTTGTAAGAGGTCGTTTGGATTCTTCGTTCAAGTATTCCCAAGCATTCATTTTTCCTCGTTGTTCCACCACAATTTCCTTCTCAGGTTCTTTTCCTAAAACCAGATAATCCAGACTGACACCAAAAATTTCTGCCAGCTGGACCAGTTTGTCGATATCTGGCGTTGCTTCACCATTTTCCCACTTGGAAACAGCCTGACGGGAAATATAGAGTTTCTCTGCCAACTCATCTTGGGATAAGCTATTGGCTGTGCGTAAAACTCGAATTTGCTGTGCTAACTGATTCATGGTCATTTCCTCCTCTTTTTTCTAAGTCTATTATAGTGTAGAAAAGAATAGTTGCCTAGCACTTTTTAGGAAATATTCGCAACCAGCAGTTGCAAACTGTCAACTAGGTTTCACTAGGCAGCACTTGTTGCATTTTTCGTTCAAAATCATGCCGGCTCATCATGACTACATGGTCACAGTTGGTACAACGGATTTTGATATCCGCTCCTAGACGGATGACTTCCCATTTATTTGCCTTCTTGCCGGTCGATTTGATGACACAGGCATGAGGCTTTTTCATTTCGACAAAGGATCCTAATTGATACATACTTCCTCCTTAAATATACATACTTCTTTCCTGATAGGTTAACGTTACCTCATTTGCAGTGCATATCTCTCCATCTATTTGCAATAATAATTTTTCTTTTGATTTTAAAACTACATCTACCCCTGTTAAATGCTGAATTGTATGAGAAGATTCATGCCTCTTCGTTAATAAGGCTAACAATGATTGTAGACGTTGGTAGAAATTTCCATTTTTGAAGTAAACAATATCTACTTCCTTCTTTTTAGCACTTGCTGTTGGCCATATCATGATTCCTCCACCAAAATAAAGACTATTTGCTACAGAAATAAAAAAGAGATTACCTAACTGATAAGTTTTTCCATCAAGAGTTAATTCTAAATTTATAGCTTGTTTTGAAAATAATGTTTTAATACCAAAGAATAGATAAGTTAACCTCCCAAGTTTTACCTTGTTCAGAATTTTTTTCAAAATTGAATTCGTTGAACCATTGATAACTTGAGCTGCAAAGCCAAAATCCATACTGTTTACAACCGTTCCGTGTGAACTGTTTAAAACATATATCCGACTTGTTTTTCCCTCTAAAATGGCATCTACACTTCTATAGAGCGATGTTATATTCATTGCTTTTGCAAAATCATTTCCAGATCCTGTTGGATAATAAGCAAACGGTAGACTAGCTGGCCAAAAACGCAAGGCTTTAGATAGGGTGCCGTCTCCGCCTAAAATCATTAATTGGTCTTCACTACTGACAAACTCCTTTAAAATAGCCTCTATTTGACTTTTTTCATCCTCAGGCCCAACTGTCATAAAAATGTTAACTGCAAGCTGTGGATAACTTTCTTTTATTTTGAATATGATGTGTTCAGCAGTATGGCTACCAGCATTAGGATTAGCTAATATATATAACGTCATTTATTCCCCATCACTAAATATATAATACTCAATAAAAATCAAAAATAGCAAGTCTAAGCTACTTATAACATGTGAAATTTTAATTTATAAGTTTGAGTTGAGGATTGTGGATTTCAAGTAGCTGTTTTCTTCTAAAAAAATAACAAAATCGAAACGCTCCATATCCACTTTGAGTGGTAGGTGGCTATTTTTGATTTTAAATGAGTATAAAAATAAGCTAGGTGCTATTTTTTAGTATAACATAAAAACGGCCAGTTTAGCCGTTCTTAATATTATTTAGTTGGTACGAACTGGTGTAACCAATTGAATAAAATCTTCCCCTTCATTATTGGGAATCAATGTAAATGGACGGACAGAAGAAATAAAGCTAATTTTCACTTGTTCACTAGTTGTGGCTTTCAATGCTTCTATCAAGTAAGTTGGGTTAAAGCTGATTACTAAGTCATCACCTGATACTTCTACAGTATCTAATTCCTCATTCACACGTCCAACTTCTGGAGAATTTACATGAGCCGATACAACATTATTAGCAATTTCCAGTTTTACTGTACCATTTTGCGTTGCATTTGAAAGAAGACGAGCACGCTCCATCGAGTGACGAAGATTTGCAGTATCAAAAATTGCAGTTGTTTTAAACTCAGTTGGAATTAAGCGGTCGGTATCAGGGTAGGTACCTTCTAATAAGCGTGTATAGAAGCTAATATGCTCGCTTCTAAAAAGGATTTGATTATTTGAAAAGAAGACTTCTACTGTTTCAATATCATCTGTAAAAACTGCAGTAAATTCACGGAGAGAACGACTTGGAATGACAACATTAAAATCATCACCAGATGTATCAAGGACCAATTTCCGTTGGCTCATACGGTGTGAATCTGTTGCAACAGTTTTTAGATTTTTATTTTCTGTTAAAACAAAATGAACACCCGTAAGAATAGGACGACTTTCTTGTGTAGAAGCTGCAAATGCTGTTTCATTAATTGTTTGTTTCAATACTTTGGTTTCTAACACCAATGGTTTTGAAGTTGGAACTTCCTGTAAACGAGGATACTGTTCTGCTTCTTTTCCCTTTAATGTGATTTCAGACTTACCACTTGTCAAAACGATTTGCTTTTGTTCAATTTCATTGAAGTCAAGGACCAAATCCGGCATGCTGGATACGACATTAATAAAGAAACCAGCTTCTAAGAGAATGGAACCTGGAGAACTGATCAAAAGTCCTGCATTTTCATCTTGAATAGAAATAAAATGTTCAATCGAGATTTGTCCATTTGAACCAGTTAAAGTGATTCCTTCACTAGTTACTGTAATTTTTACTGTTGAAAGAATTGGAATAGCATTTTTTGTACTGATTGCCCGTTTAGTAATACTAAGTGCTTGTAGAAATATATTTTTATTAATAGAAAATTGAATCATGGATTCTCCTTTATTTATTATCTATAAGGTTAATAGTAATAGTAGTCTCTGTGTATTCTGTGGAAAAGTGATGAAAGACTAATAAAACTGCGGGAATTAACTTGTTCACAACTTGTGGAAAAAACAGAAGTTTTTTTAAAAGTTATACACAGGTTAACGAAGTTTATTTTTTATACTGGTAATCTCTATTTCTAAATTCTCATCATCCAAGAGGAGAGTTTTTATTTTATTGTATGCATGCATAACGGTTGTATGGTCTCGATTACCAAATTCTTTCCCAATTTTTGGAAGGGAATTGTCTGTCATTTCACGTGATAAAAACATAGCAACTTGTCGTGCGTGAACGATATGTTGAACACGCTTAGAACCTTTTAATTCTTTCAAGCTGACACCGTAGAAATTTCCCACTTCGGTTTGGATTTTCTCAATAGGAATAACCATGTTTTGTGGATTTGTTTGTTTTCTTGATCGAATAGCCTCAGCAGCAACCTCGACACTTATCTCAGACAGTTGCCGCATAGTGGCTATCAAATGGATATCTTTTAAGGCACCTTCAAGGTCACGTACGTTCGAATCAAATTGCCCAGCTAGATAGGATAGCGTCTCATTTGTAAAGTTATAAGGCAGGTTCTCGCACTTGTTACGTAAAATTGCGATACGTGTTTCAAAATCAGGTGGAGTGATTTCACTGGTTAACCCCCATTTGAAACGTGTTACTAGTCTTTCTTCCAAATTATCTAAGTGATCGGGATTACGGTCGCTTGTGAGTACAATCTGCTTATTTTTTTCATGAAGCGCATTAAAAGTATGGAAAAATTCTTCCTGTGTTGTTGCTTTATTACGGAGAGACTGAATGTCATCAATTAGAAGTAAGTCCAGATTGCGATAGGTTTTTTTGAAACTTTCCATATCATTGAGACGGAGGTGTTCTAAAAATTCATTGATGAATGTTTCCGATGAGACATATTTTATCCTTGCCTGGGGATTATCGGCTAGAACCTTATTTCCAATCGCATTTAAAATATGAGTTTTTCCAAGACCAGGACCACCAAAAATGAATAATGGATTGTAGAGCTCACCTAGGTTATCAGATACAGCTAAAGCTGCAGCCTTTGCCCAGTGATTATTGTCTCCTTGTACAAAATTAGCAAAGGTGTACTGGGATTTTATATCAGAATGAACCGGTTGAAAAGTTTCTTGAGGAGTAGCCGGCCCAGGTGTCTGTACCTGGTGAAACACTGAACTTCTTGCGTTTGTAATGTTCTTAATTTCCTGTTCATCTTCTGTAAATTGATATTGGATGGCAAGAGGTTCTCCGTAGATTTCAAAACTAGCGGCAATCATTAACTCTTCGAAGTTTTTTTCCCAAAAATCTTTTTTAAATGGACGATTTAAGAAAATATTGGCAACTTGCTGGTTGATTCCAAGTAATTTTGCATCAGCGACATAAAAATCATAAATAGATGGCTTAAAATTTACTTTTGCTAATTCAATAAATCGTTGCCAAAAAAGTTGTTCTTGGTTCATATTTTCCCCCTTTCACATTATATTCGTTAGAATAGTGTACCATAAAAAACAAAAGTTTTCCACAGATAATTTTAAAAATCCACACTGTTAAGAAAAGTTTTCCACAAGATGTGAATAAAAGTCAGAACCTTTGCTGGTCCTGACTTTTTGTAATGATTTTAGTGTGGAAAAGAGTGTTTATAAAAATAAATTGTAAACAAGTCTATTTAAAATTGTTGATAATTCTTTCGAATTCATCGAGGTCATTAAAGCTAATTCGAATTTCTCCGCTTCCGTTTTTCTTCTTGATAATTTTTGTAGCTGTTCCAAGAGTTTTACTGAGTGAATCTTCCTGTTCTTTTAAAAATTGGTCGCGTTGTTTAAGCTTAGTGTGTTTTTTCTTATTTGCAGCTATTAATTTTTCAAGCGTACGCACACTTAAATCTTTTGATAAAATGAGTTGAACCCATTCGGCTTGCTTTTCTTCTGAAAATGACACCAATTGTCGCGCGTGCCCTTGTGAAATTTTTCCTTCTTCTACAGCTTGTTTAGTCTGAGATGATAGATTTAGTAGGCGCAATAAATTACTGATATATGGTCTTGATTTTCCCATGATTTGAGCAACTTCATCATGTGTTAACCCTCTACTAATCAATTTTTGATAAGAGGCTGCTTCTTCTATCGGATTTAAGTTAGAACGCTGCAGATTCTCTATGATAGCCTGATAGAGTAAATCATCATCAGTCAGTTCTTTTACCACTGCTGGTATTGTAGTCAGTCCAGCTAATTGACTGGCTCGCAACCTTCTTTCTCCAGCTAATAATTCGTATCCGATAATAGAAGATTTTCTTACAATAATCGGTTGAATTAAGCCATTTTCCTTAATGGATTGAGCGAGCTCAAGTAGCTCCTTTTCATCAAAATGAATTCTTGGCTGATAGGGATTGGGATGGATTTCTGAAATATTTAGTGTACGTAATTCTTCCATATATCCTTATTCTAGCAAAAAAAATGAGGCTGGGCAAAAACTAGCTTCTCACATATAAAAAACGAGCAATTCCAATTAGGAGTTGCTCGTTTTCCACTTCATGCTTTATAATTATAATAACCACAAAACAACTAGAAAGGCATGAAAATGTA
>NZ_JAIJZQ010000032.1:0-22928 GCF_019754195.1 Streptococcus sp. 2018037 | reverse complement strand
AATCTTTTTCAGGATGAAGCACAAACTGGTTTGCGGTGGAAACGATGTCGTTAATACTATCAAGTAAATGAGCTTTAATCTGATCTAGCATGACTTTTCCCCTTTTATTTTTAGTGTAACATAAAAACTAACCCACCACAAAATGTGATAGGTTAGTTAACTTAATGACATTGGGATTTCTCCCAGTCCTAGCGACTATTAATCGCCTTCATGGTCCGTTTAATATCACGGTCTTGCTCACGGCGTTTAATTGACTCCCGCTTGTCGTAGTCGTGCTTCCCTTTGGCAAGTCCAATCAAGACCTTGGCAAAGCCGTCCTTGATATAGACCTTGAGCGGCACCAGGGTCATCCCTGTTCCCTTGACCTCATTGCCCAAGGACTCGATTTGCTTCTTCCGCAAGAGAAGTTTGCGGGTCCGCGTTGGCTCTTGGTTCCAGATATTGCCCTCATCATAGGGAGCGATATGGACATTGACCAACCAAGCCTCGCCCTGCTTGATCTGGGCAAAGCCGTCCTTAAGGTTGATCCGCCCCGCACGAATAGACTTAATCTCCGTCCCCGTCAGGACCATCCCCGCCTCCACTGTATCAACAATGGTATAGTCGTGGCGGGCTTTTTTATTCTGTGCAATCACATTGCCCTCACCCTTGGCCATGCCTATCTCCTTTTCTTCTTGTTCTTTTTAGCCACTTCTTTGTAAAATGGTTTCTTTTTCTTGTCTTTTTTACCACTTTTTGACTTGTGGTCTTTCCCAGACTTGTGACGTCCGCTGTCGCGACCAGCAGCTTCTTGTTTGTGGTGCTTGCCCCGTCCTCGCCCTGACCGATCATCACGATCGCGGTTGGAGTGACTAGCCGTTCTCCGCTTGGCTTTCAAAGCTTTTTCGACAATATCCAGCTCGGACGGCACGTGGGCAAAATCGATTTCCCCTGTCATCTTGTCCGCCCGCGTTAGCTTGATACGAATTGGCTGACCGACACGGAAGACACAACCAGATTTCTCACCCTGCAAGGTCAGAGTCCGCTCGTGGAACTGGTAGTATTCGTTGAGGTTGGTGACATGGATCAGACCTTCAACTGTATTTGGCAACTCTACAAAGAGACCAAACTTGACCACGCTAGACACGACACCATCAAACTCTTGCCCGACAAATTCTTGCATGAATTCTGCCTTCTTCATAGCTTCGACTTCCCGCTCTGCCTCAATGGCACGGCGTTCTAAACTGGACGAAGACTTGGCAAGCTCGGGAATGACCTGCTCAAAATGCTCTGCTTTTTCCGCAGGATTGTGACCATATTCCCGCACCATACGGTGTACCAGCAGATCGGGATAACGACGGATAGGACTGGTAAAGTGGGTGTAGAACTCCGCACCCAGTCCATAGTGGCCGTGGTTGTGCTCCGAGTAGCGTGCCTGCTGCATAGAGCGAAGCAACATCATGTTGAGGACATCCGCATAGGGTTCATCCTTGACCCGCTCCATAAGGTCCTGAAGGGCGTCCTGGCTGATAGAGCTGGCCGTACCATAGACCGTCAGACCGAAACTGGTCGCATAGTCGATGAACTTCTGCAACTTGTCTGACTTAGGCTCCTCGTGGATCCGATAGATAAAAGGTAGGTCCAGCTTGGCAAAATGCTCGGCAACGCACTCATTGGCAGCCAGCATGAAGGACTCAATCATTCGCTCGGCAATGCCTCGCTGGCGCAGTTGAATATCGACTGGCAGACCATCCTTGTTGACGATGATTTTAGCTTCTGTCGTATCAAAATTCAGAGCCCCACGCTTATAGCGCATGGCTTCCAGCGTCTCATGGAGTTTGACCATGAGGTCCACACTTGGCACGATTACCTTGTATTTGTCCAACTTTTCCTGATTGCCCGCAATCATGTCATTAACATCGGAATAGGTCATACGGAAGGTGGTTTTGATGACCGTCTGGCCAATCCAGTGCTTGACCACCTTGCCCTTGCGGTCAATTTCCATAATAGCCGACTGGGTCAGACGATCCACATTTGGATTAAGGGAACAAATGCCATTTGATAAACGTTCTGGCAGCATTGGCACCACACGGTCGGTCACATAGACCGAAGTCCCACGCTTGACAGCTTCCTGGTCCAAGGCAGAACCTTCGGTCACATAATAGCTGACATCAGCGATATGAACACCCAGCTCCAGATTACCATTTTTGAGCTGCTTGATATGGACCGCATCATCCAAGTCCTTGGCATCCGCACCGTCAATGGTGAAGATGATTTCATCTCGCAGGTCCAAGCGGCCTTCAAAGTCTTTCTCAGACGGACTTTCTGGCACTCGATTAGCCTCCGCCAAGACTTCATCAGGGAATTCCGACACGATGTCCATGGATTCCAAAACTTCCAAGACATCGATCCCCACATCGTCCTTGTGGCCCACCACGTCCCGAATGGTCGCAATAAAGTGGTCCCGCTTCTTATTTGGATAGGCTTCAATGTCGACTTTGAGGATTTCCGTTCCGGTCAATACCAGAGGTGACTTCTTGATGTAAATCTTCTGAGCGATTTTCTGGTTTTTAGACTTGATGTAGCCTGCATATTCTGGCTTGTCTTCGTCAAAAACAATCAAGCCCACCGCAGTTTTCAGGCTATGTTCTAAAATATCAATGACTTCCGCTTCCGCAGCCGTCCCCTTGAGCCTGTCCGCTACTTTCTTGATAGCCACTTCCACTCGGTCGCCCTCGATGGTGAAGTTGACATCATCACGACTGACAAAGAGATCATCTTCCTCCTCGTCAATGGTCACAAAACCAAAGCCTGACTTGTGGGCACGGAAAATACCCTGCAAGGTCACCTCGTTTTTGGAGATTTTTGGAGCAGGAAGAGTAATCCGCCCAGCATCGTCAAAGACAAGTTGACGACTGCCTTCCATGCTAGAAACCAGCTTGACCAAGTCTGTGAAGCTCTTAGCAGAACTGGCTCCAAACTGATCTGCCAGCTGATCCATGGTCACAGGACCAATTTCTTTAATATAGTTAATAATTTCGTTTTTCATGTTGTATTTACCAGAGTGCAGGATAAAAACCTAGCACTATTTCTCTTTCAGTCCTTTAGTTTATCTTTTATTACTGCGACGTACGAGGAAACTCCGTTTCCCTATTTCCAACTTCAAATAATTTCATCATTATTTGAACTCGCTTTGTCGTACTTCAGTACAGTCTGCAGCTCGTTGCCTAGTACTAAAAGCAAACTAAAAGACTGTATTTTGCGTTATATCCAGACGCAGTGGTTGATTGCTCCAACAATCAAATGATTGTTGGAGGTGGGAGATAGGATTTGCAAAGCAAATCTCAATAGTTCGCAAATAACGCTCCGAACCATACCTATTCAACTTATGCGGGGGTGGAGTAAAATAGTCCAGTGGAGTGAAACAGTTTGGGGAACTGTTTCAGCTGGTCACCTAAAAATAAGAAAGTGACCATAAAAGCCCGAACCAATCAATACGAAAGTGAAGGGAACTCCTTTGCATTTGTCGAGTTCTGGCCCACTCCCAAAAAAATAGACCAAGAACAAGTCCCAGTCTGATTTATCTACTTACTTGAAATGATAACAAGTGCCAGCGCATCCAGCATCCAAAGAAAAACAAGAATAGCTGTAATGCGTTGCATCACCGCTTCAAAACCACGGGCCTTTGTACGTTCAAATAAGGCTCCACTAGAAGAGTCAAAGACGTTGCTAGACTGGTTTTTAGCCGGTTGAATAAAAATCACTACAATCAAAATAACAGATAAAATCAACAGAATTGCTAATAATGCTTGATACATATTTTTTTCACTTTCTACAATAACTTATGACATTATACCATAAAACCTACTTAGTTTCAAGGTGGAGGGTTACTTTTCTCTCTTTTGGGCAGTATTTAAGGACTTCAATCTTATCTGGATGAGTCTTGGCGTTTTTGCTAGTCAAGTAGTTCTTACTACCACATTCTGAACATTGTAAATTGATTTTAACTCTCACTAAACATCCCTTACTTTCAAATAGTTTCTAAAATTGGTCAAAGACCAGATAAGGTTAAAGAGGACAAGTCCGCTCGACAGATAGAAAACCCAGTCATAACCCATGTGAGCAGCCACCGCAGACCCCATCATGGGACCAACAACAGAACCTAGATTATTAAAGAGTTGGTTGTAGGAAAATATCCTTGAAATCCCTTCTTTTGGAGTCAACTTGGTCAAAAGAGAATTGACCGAAGGCAACAATGCTCCTGTCCCAAAACCATACATGAATCGCAACAAACCAAGCTGGAAAGGATTTTCTGCAAAAACACAGAAAACATTAATCAACAGACTGTAAGTCAAAGCAATCAATAGAAGGCGATGATTGCCAATACGATCACCAATTTTCCCTAAATAACCTGATGTCACTAGCGATGCCATACCAGGCAAGGAAATGATAAAACCAGCAACAAATAACAGATTATCTGTCTGTCCCAAATGCCGCACGTAGAGGGTCAATATAGGAACAACAGCCTGAGCAGCTGCAATAATAATCATAGAAGTCACAAAAAGCCCAACCAGCATCTGCCGATCTTTCACCTGCTCAAATACCTCTTTAACCGACATCTCTTCGCCTTTTTTGATTGGAACAAAATCCTCTCGAATATAGAAAACGGTCAGTAACACAACGATAGCATAAAGAAGTCCCACCAGCAAAAATACCATATGTACGCCAAACATCTCTGCTAAGATACCACCCAGGGTCGGACCAATCAAATTACCCGCTACCGCACCTGTTGACAATGTACCCAGAGCATACCCCGTCTTATCCTTTGGAACCTGACTGGCAATCAAGGCAGTCGCATTGGGAATGTATCCTGTAAATACCCCATTCAGGACACGTAAGGCAAGCAACCAAAAAACATTTGGTACAAAGGCCATACCACCCATAGTAAAAATCATCGCAAAAGCAGCCCGCACCATCATAGGCTTGCGACCGTAACGGTCCGCCAAACTCCCCCAAATAGGTGCCATCAAGGCTGCCGCAAGGGCATTAACAGATACCGCAAGTCCCGCATAATATTCTACCTGTCCAGAACCCACCCCCAACTCTTCCACAAAAACCGAGATAAAAGGCATAACCAAGGTAAAACTCGTCCCTGTTAGGAAATTTCCCAACCAAGCCACCTTCAAATTCTGCTTCCAATAACTACTACCGTCGTCCATCCTTTAATTCCTCCAAAAGTTGCGCAACCTGTGTTAAGGTCGCCTCAACCGCTCCGCTATTGTCAATCACCACCTGGGCTTGCGACCGTTTTTTCTCTAAAGAAAGCTGAGCAGCCAGACGATTTTCTGCATCTTGAACAGCTAAGCCATTGCGTTTCATGAGCCGTTCCAACTGCTGCGCTCTATCGACATAAACTAGCCAGACTTCATTTACTTCCCCGCTATAATCAGCCTCGTAAAGCAAAGGAATATCCATGAAAATTACATCCTCAGTCTGCTTGAGAGCATCCCTTCTGTCTAACAGCTCCTGCCTGATAATCTTGTCCTGCAAGACAGATAAACGAGCCCGCAGATTGCTATCCGCAAAGACAGCCTGTCCCAGCTTAGCCCTATCTAGACTGCCATCAGCTGACAGGATAGCTTCCCCAAACTCGGCAAGCAAAACCTGGTAGAGTTTACCGCCTTTAGCCTGCAACTCATGCACGACCGCATCCGCATCGATGACTGGATAGCCCTGTTCTCGTAAAAAAGCTGTAACCGTTGATTTTCCAGAGGCGATACCGCCTGTTAAACCAATAACTTTAGCCATGTTTCACCTGACACTGAGGACAGAAATGCGTCCCTCGACCGCCCAGCTGGATTTTGACAATCTCCGTCTGGCAACGGGGACAGGCCTGCCCTGTCTTTCCATAAACTTGTAAATAATCCTGCATAGTCCCGTCCATGCCCAAGGCATTTTTGTAGGTCCGAATGGTTGAGCCTCCTTTTTCGATACCCAGTTGCAGAACTTCTATGGTAGCTTGACGGAGGTCTGCCACCTGCTCAGCCGATAGCTGATTACTTGCTTGAGCAGGATGAACTTGTGCCTTGAACAAGACCTCATCGACATAAATATTGCCCAAACCAGCCACCAAAGACTGGTCCAAAAGATAAGCTTTTATAGGCTTTTTCGACTTGGCCAACTTAGTCGCAAATTCTTCTAAGTCAAAATCTTCCTCCGTCGGCTCAGGACCAATTTTCCGACCGATAAAATAGGCATCCACATCCGCCTTGCCCAGCAATTCCATTGTGCCAAACTTGCGGACATCCTGATAAACCAAGGTCGAGCAGTCCGTGAAAGTAAAAAAGGCATGGAAGTGCTTGTTGGCAGGCACCTGATCAGGAAAGAAATTGTACTTACCTTCCATCCGCAAGTGGGAAATGAGGACATGATCCGTCAGGTAAATCAAGAGATACTTGCCTCGGCGATCCACATCTAAAATCTCCTGACCAAGCAAGTCCTGACAGAAGGCATCCACTCCAGTCTTAATCATAGGGGCATAGGTCACCTCTACCTTCTTGATGACCTTTCCTCTGACCAACCGATTCAAACCACGACGAACCGTCTCAACCTCAGGCAATTCGGGCATACTAAGATACTAAGCCGTTAAGCGACTCAAAGAAAAATAGAAACCTGACCGACGGTGCTTCGGCACCTAGGTCACGGTTGGCTTTTCTCAAAGAGGCCTAGGCGTGTTCAATCCCAACACCTAATCGGCTTTCCTTTCTTGTTTACTAAAAAGATTTCTCCATAACGCAGTAAAAGCCTTTCGGCTTTTCTGCTAACTATTTCTAAGTGATTGACTTAGACAGCCTATCCCAGGCTGCCTCGCTCTCTAGTTTTCAAGCTAGGGTTCAACTCGCCAAAGTTGAGTGCTTTGAAAAGCTACTCAACTTACGGCAATTCCCAGCAGAATTGCCTAGGCGACTTACTAGTTTCCCACATCATTATAGTCGAATGATGTGGGAAACGTCGATCACGTTCCCCAAACCTTATTAATACTCTTTCTCATTATAGCCAAAATCGGCGAGGTCGAGTTTTTTGTCACGCCAGTTTTTCTTGACCTTGACCCAGGTTTCGAGGAAGACTTTGTCGCCCAACATCAATTCAATATCACGACGGGCCATAGAGCCAATTTTCTTGAGCATGGCTCCTTGCTTGCCGATGATGATGCCTTTCTGACTATCACGCTCAACCATAATCGTCGCTCGGATATGGACCTTGTCGGTAAATTCATCACGTTTCATGGACTCGATGACAACGGCAACAGAGTGCGGAATTTCCTCACGAGTCAGGTGTAGAACCTTCTCCCGAATCATCTCAGATACCAAGAAACGTTCTGGGTGGTCAGTGATTTGGTCCGCTGGGAAATACTGGAAACCTTCATCCAGATTTTCCTTGAGAATTTCCATGAGACGGTTGACATTGTTCCCTTGGGTAGCAGAAATTGGCACAATTTCCTTGAAGTCCATCTGTTGACGGAAATCATCAATCTGTTCCAAAAGCTGGTCTGGATGAACCTTGTCAATCTTGTTAACCACTAAAATGACTGGAACCTTGGCTTGTTTGAGGCGTTCCATAATCATGTCATCACCCTTGCCTCGTTTTTCATCGGCTGGCACCATAAAGAGGACCGTATCCACTTCACGAAGGGTGCTATAGGCAGATTCCACCATAAAGTCACCCAAGGCCGTCTTAGGTTTGTGGATTCCTGGTGTGTCAATGAAGACAATCTGCTCTTCTTCTGTCGTATAAATGCCCATAATCTTGTTACGGGTTGTTTGAGCCTTGTCACTCATGATGGCAATTTTTTGCCCCATTACATAGTTGAGAAAGGTTGATTTCCCAACGTTTGGACGACCTAAAATCGCCACAAAACCTGACTTAAATATCATGTATTCTCCTTATATTCTAAAAAATAAAGTCCCAAATTTTCGGCACAAAGATAATCAATCCTGTCAACAAGGCAAATCCTGACACAAACAAGACTGCCCCTGCTGCCATATCTTTTGCATTCTTTGCCAACATAGAAAAATGATAGTCTGACGCCAAATCCACCACATTCTCAATAGCCGAATTCACAATTTCAAAAGCGATAACCAGACTAATACTAAGCAAGAGGAAGAGCCATTCTGTCACAGATACTTGGAAAATAAGTCCCGCAAGCACAACAAGGACAGCTGAAGCAAGGTGCTTCTTCATATTGCGTTCTTCCTTGAAAGCCGTCAACAAACCTGTTACTGCAAATTCTAGACTAGCAATCAATTCTCGGTTTTTCCAGCGATTTTTTGAATTATTCTCTTGTAAGTCCATAGGCCGTCAAAATTTCTTCTTGTAAACCAAACATTTCTGCTTCTTCTTCTGGCGTATAATGATCATAGCCATTGATATGCAGAAAACCGTGTACAGCTAAAAAGCCCATTTCGCGCTCGTAGCTATGTCCGTAATCTTCAGCTTGCTCACGCGCCTTATCGATAGAAATATACAATTCACCAATATAGGCATCGAAATCTTCCATCATTTCAGCCAATTCAGGATTGTCCAGTAAGTCTTCCTCATCAAAAACAATCTCCGACTCTGGCTTATATTCTAGGCTGACAACGTCTGTGGGACGGTCAATTCCTCGGTACTCCAAGTTAACCTCATGGACACGCTTATTGTCCACAAAGGTCACAGCCATTTCCTTATTCTGCTTGCCAATTTTTTCGGCAGCAAACTGGAGCAATTCCGTAATCTGCTCCTGCATTTGAGCAGAAACCTGCCCTGTTTCATCAATCATTTCAATATACATAATCTTACATTCCTTTTACGTTTCCATTATATCATAAAACCTATCAATGAGGGGGTTTTAGTGGTATAATGTCCTCAGAAGCTATCAGAGGAATGGAAAATGTTACAAACACCGAAACACATCACTGCCATCATTGAGTCTCATCTGGATCAGATGACTAGACTTGAAAAGCAGATTGCTAGTTATTTTACTCAGTTAGATCCATCTAGCGCCAATCTTAGCCAAGAAAACACTATACAGCAACTCCACATTTCTCCATCTGCTCTTACTCGTTTTGCCAAAAAATGTGGATTTTCCGGTTATCGAGAATTTGTCTTTGCCTTTCAGAATAACCAACAATACTTGGATAAACATTTTGAAAAATTACAGCGGAGCCTAACAAAAAAAGTCTTGGTAGACTATGAGGAAATCCTAACTGCTACCAATAAACTTGTTGATGAAGAAAAATTGGAAGAAATTGCCAAACTGATTGACAGTAGTAAGCGTGTCTATTTTTATGGAATCGGCAGTTCTGGTTTGGTTGCAATGGAAATCAAATCCCGCTTTATGCGACTGGGTGTAGTCTGTGATGCAATTACTGATAAAAACAATCTTATTTGGACAACCAATATCCTAGATCAGACCTGCTTGGTTATCGGTCTTTCTCTGTCTGGTCAGACAGAAGAGGTCATGGAGCATCTCCACCTGGCTGCTCAAAAGGGGATTCCTACCGCCCTGTTAACAACTAAGAGTTTTCCCCATCCGACTTTTGACCAAATCATTCCAGTCGCCTCTGTCCGCCACCTCAATTACGGCAATCGTATCTCACCCCAAATTCCCCTACTCATCATGCTAGATATTATCTACGCCTATTTTTTGGCTATTGACAAGGAGAAAAAAGAGAATATTTTCAAGCAAACTATTAGAGAATAATTCATCCGTCTTTCTATTTCACAACAATCTTAATAAAACAAAAAGCATTCAAAAATACCCGATAGGTACAGTTTGAATGCTTTTAATTCGCTTAAATATAACCCTATTCTTCAAGACCAAGAATTTGATTGATTTCTTGGCTATACAGAATAGCCTTACCTCCGAAAATAGCCTGTATCCCTCCTTTTACATCCAAAACAGCCGTTGCACCTATAGACTGAATAACTCCCTTATCCACAAGACCACTATTTCTGAGCGATACTCTTAATCGAGTCGCACAGGCAGTCACATTCTCAATATTATCTGCTCCACCAAGAGCATCGATGATAGCAATTGCATTATCACGAAGACTAGAACCGTTTGATAAAACTTTTTCAGAATGTGATGCTTGATCACTACTTTCCATACCAGGAACTAGCACGTGAAATTTGGTTACTAAAAATTTGAAAACTAGATAATAAACTGCTGCCCAAAGCAAGCCAATAGGAATCACGTAAATCCAATTGGTTTTGTCATTTCCTTGGAAAACACCAAAAATCAAGTAATCAATAAGCCCACCAGAAAATGAGTTCCCAATACGAATTTGCAGGAGATCTGCGACTAAGAATGATAGTCCATCTAAAAATGCGTGAACAACATATAGCCATGGAGCAACAAACAAGAAAGAAAATTCGATTGGTTCAGTAATTCCTGTCAATAGGGAAGTTAATGCACTACTTGAATAAAAACTGCCAACCTTCTTACGATTTTCCTTAGGAATTGCGTGATACATAGCCAAACAAGATGCTGGCAGACCAAAAATCATCGTTGCAAATCGACCAGCAAAAAATCGAGTTCCATAAGTAAATAAGCCTGTATGGTTCGCATCTGCTAATTGAGCAAAGAAAATATTTTGCGCACCTTGGATTGTCTCACCTGCTACCACTTCACTTCCACCTAATGAAGTATACCAAAACATTGGATAGATGGTATGGTGCAAGCCAAACGCACCTGTCAAACGTAAACCAAAACCATATAAGAAGGTTCCAAAACTTCCCATCTCTGCTATTGCCTTACCAAAATCAACTAACAAATTCTGAATCGGTGGCCAAATTATATAAAAAATGGAACCAATCGCAATTGCTGCAAATGATGAAATAATTGGAATAAAGCGAGAGCCACCGAAGAAACCAAGAAAGGCTGGTAATTCAATTTTTCGGTATTTATTGTGTAAAGTTGCAACAGTGATACCAATCGCCAAAGCTCCTAGAACACCAGTATCAATACTTGCTCCTTCCCCTGCAAAAAGAGTTAGAAAGCCACTAATTGTAGCGGTATAAATAAGGTATGCAACACCTGCGGATAGTCCGGCTGTACCCTTATCTGCATCCGCTAATCCGACAGCAACACCAATAGCAAAAATCAACGCTAAATTCGCAAATACCGCACTACCTGCCGTACTCATGATAGTGAATACAGCTTGCAACCACGCTTGATCCAATACAGGAAATTGTGCTACAGCATTACTATTTGATAAGGCGCCTCCAATTCCCAGTAAGAGACCAGCAACAGGCAAAATTGAGATTGGCAACATAAAGGCCTGCCCTAGCTGAGAAAACTTCTTAAAATTCATACTCCATTCCTTTCTATAACCTATTTATTATTTATGTAAAGCACTAATAAACCGCTCTGCGATTTCCTTTGGACGTGTGATCGCACCGCCTACAACAATTCCTGCCACACCTAAATCATGAATAATTTTTACTTGGTCAGGATAGTGTATTTTTCCTTCCGCTATCACATCGATACCTGCTCGGCACAAGCGGTCAACCAATTCAATATCCGGTCCCTCCTCCTGCCTACTATAGGATGTATACCCCGAAAGTGTTGTCCCAACAAAATCGATGCCTGCTTCATAAGCAGTTAATCCTTCCTCAAAGGTTGAAATATCTGCCATAAAAAGTTGTTCGGGGTATTTTTCCTTGATTTGCTTAATGAAATCAACAACATCGAGTCCGTCATAACGCTCACGCTTGGTACAATCAAGAGCAATGACCTCAATATCTAGAGCTGCTAACTCGTCTACTTCTCGCATCGTAGCCGTAATAAAGGGCTCTTGTGGAGGATAGTCTCGCTTGATAATTCCGATAATTGGCAAAGTAGTTACTTCTTTTATCTCCTTAATATCCCGTACACTATTGGCCCGAATACCGACAGCCCCTGCTTCTTGGGCAGCCTTGACTAGTAAAGGCATAATACCGCCTTCTTCCCTATACAGGGGTTCGCCTGGTAAAGCCTGACAGGAAATGATAATACCGTCCTTAATTTGTTGCTTTAAATCTGTCTTACTAATAGTACCCATTGTGTCATTCCTTTCTGCTCTATACTAGAGATAGCGCTTACATTTTTTATTATATAGTATATTATTATTTTTTCAATAACCTCTTTTTATTTAGAATGTAATTTCGATTTTTGTAGAAATACAAAAAATCCTGAAAATAGTTTCAGAACGAGTTCTCATACCTAAAAGTAGTTTTTAGGAAAATATAAAAGATTCTACCCAAAATTTGAATAGAATCCTTATTTTAATACCACTTTCTTGTGATAAGTTTCTGACGAATAGTGTTTAGCTCCTAGCCTCTGTGGCTAAGAGAGTATAATACATTGCCAGATTACTCTATCACCTCATCCGCATACTGTGGGTATAACGTTGTTCCCCAGATGGTTATTTTACGTTGACCAACAAGTGGTAAATCTTTGTCATAAACTGTTCTCCACCACTCCCATGCTAATCCTGTACATTCTTGAATATTGACATGAAGATTGCGAGCATTTCCTGGAATTTGAATGGTTTCACTCCAGTGTGAGGTCAGATTTACACCATTCTTATCCCAAGCTTTTGGTTCCCAAACTTCTTCTCCAGCTTCATTGTAAGATACTTCTTCCCAAGTAATGTTGTATTTCGCAACATAAGCACCTGAATGGTCCAATGTCAATGCACTACTATTATGGACGGTTGAAGTTGTTTCTATGTACTCTGAATTGCTCAAAATCTGAGCAGGTCTATTGTCTTTGACAAAGTTGGTTGAATACGAAATCGGAACACCTGGATTGAGTTTTCCGTATCTTGCACCTTCTTCAATAATCTTCTTCAGTGTTTCAATATTTCCGCTCACAACAGTAGCTGCACTACCTGCATCCCCACCAAAAATATAAGCAGAGAATGAAGTATTTTTCAGAATGTCTTGATACTCAGCATTGCCACTAATATCAACGCCTTTGATGGCTGCTTTAAATGCGGCTTGAACTTGGGTACTCCTACTGCTAGTTTCTAACTTGATGAACATAGAGCGTCCATAAGAAACGCTGGAAACATAAACAGGAGGTACCTCATCTGTTATCCCATTTCGTTGCAAATCTTCTACAGTTGTCCCTTCTGCAAAAAGCTTGCTTGGAGATTCTGGTTCATCAACACTAACTGTATAATAAATTTGTTTAAAGTTAATAATCTGAACCTGTTTTTCACCCGAATTCACGGCATCAAAATTGATATCTAATGGTACTGCAATTTTTTCAAAAGAGGTTCCGAACTTCGTTTTTAATTGTGACATACTGTATGCCATTGTTTCATCATATTGAAGCTCTGCTTGGGTATTGCCATACTCTCCAGCATACGTATTATTCCATTTAGACAGAAGGTTATTCACCCCTGTTCGAACAGTACTTCTTGTTGGAGAATTTACAACAGTGTGGCTATCCCCATTGGCCAAACCAGGTAAATTCAAACTAAGCGTCAGATCTCCCCGCGCAATACTGATAAGCGTTGGATTATTATCCAGAAGATTTTGGTCAGCACGCAATAAAGCACCTGGATAAATATTTGCAGCCTTAGCATCAATAACAGCAATATCTGCACTATTGTTCGTAATATTCTTCTTTTCTCTGCGAAGTACCACAAAACGTCCGTTTTCTAACATACCAGTTGTTGCTGGCGGATTATCAATGTATTCTCCCTCATTTGTAAGAATCTCTTGTGGCTCGTAAGTCAAGCTTTGAAAATACTGATTAATATCTTGTTTGGAATCTGCAAGAACACTCAATGGTGTGACCCCTACGAGTGCCAAACTGACTATTGAGCTTAAAATCAAGTGCGAACTTTTTCTCATAAGTTTTATCCTTTCATGTTTTCACTAATGAAATGAATAGACATAAAAAATGGTATTAAAAAAACAAACGTTTGCAAATTCATTCTGCACCTTTTTAGATAAGTTGTCAAGACTTCTTGAGATGGAAAACAGACAAAAAACAGATTGCACCCCTCTATTTGTTGTTTTTCCAACAATTTCCGGAACGTTTCTGTAAATAACCTATTCATTTTCTGTTTTTTCTGAATTTCTATCAGTTTTTCATACACATTATCGCTTATAAATATTTGTAATAATAGCTAAATATTATAGACAATATGTAAAGACCTCCAATTGAGTGTGGTAATTCCTGTTAGAAGTTGATTTTTTTTATTCTAGTGTACAGGTAAATCCACGAATTCTCAACTGGGGGTCTTTACATATTGTCTATACCTCCTCTTTTTGAACACAAAAACTCCCCCGACTAGCTTCTAATCCTATTAAAAACTTGTTGGGAGAGTTATTCCATTTTATTTATCCAATCGGCTTTATGATGTTTTTGATAAGGGAATCCAGGTTGGACCATTCGTCAATCATATAATCTGCCCGAAAGGAACTTTCTGGCTCTGACCGTTTTCTGTGATTAAACCAGACCGCTTGCCAACCAGCAGTTTTTGCCCCGATGATGTCATTTTCAAACGAATCCCCTAGATAACAAATATCTTCGCCTGACATCCCCAAACGTTCTTCCATTAGTTGAAAAATAGCAGGATTTGGCTTTGTGATACCAACTTGTCCAGAAATAAGGACATGTTCTAGCTCAAACCAATTAACTAACCCCATCGTGCGTATCTTTCTCAACTGATGTTTATAAGGTCCATTCGTAATAATCCCCATTGTAATTCCTTGCGCCTGACACCACGAAAATATTTCTGGAAACACTGGACTGAGCTCTATCTGCCCTTGAAAATAATCATAATCTATTTGAATAGCTAAGGCTGTTGCATCAGACACCTGATACCCAAAATCTGCCAAAGCATGTTTCATCCGATAAACATGACTGTCTTTCAGACTCATCTTTCCAATTGCTGTCGCTTCAAATACTTCATCCGCATATCTGCGAAAGGAAAGGTAGAGTGGTTCAATTTGATCCCTTGCTACTTCAATATGTCTTTCCAAAGCACGTTCAAACGGTTGAATCTGGTCATAAAGCGTATCATCTACATCAAAAATTAAGGCTTTCATGAGTCAATTATAGCAAAAAATTCCAGCCAAAGCTTGGAATTTTTAACTGCTTATTACACCTTTGCTTGAATCTCATGCATTTGAGCATATACTCCACCACGTGCAACCAATTCTTCATGCTTCCCATGTTCAATAATTCGACCTTGATCTAAGACAAGAATCTGGTCTGCATTTTGAATGGTAGAAAGTCGGTGAGCAATAATAAAGGTTGTCCGACCTTCTTTCACCACTTCCATAGCATGTTGGATAATTTCTTCCGTCTCCGTATCAATATGAGAAGTTGCTTCATCCAATATCAGAATTTTAGGATCAGAGTAGAGTGTCCGCGCAAAGGCAATCAACTGACGTTCCCCACTTGAAAAGGCCGCCCCCTTCTCAACAACTGGTTCATCAATCCCTTTCTCTAAGCGAGATAGCATAGGCCCTGCACCAACTTTTTCTAGCGCCTGCATGATTCTTGTTCTATCTGCTTCCTCTTCATTCATGGAAACATTGCTGGCAATCGTCCCTGTAAAGAGATAGGGATCTTGCAAAACAATCCCCATGTGACTGCGCAGGCTTTCACGAGAATAATTACGGATGTTTTTCCCATCAATCAGTACACGTCCCTCCTGTGGATCATAGAAACGATAGAGGAGGTTCATAATAGAAGACTTACCAGACCCAGTATGCCCAACCAGAGCAACTGTTTCTCCTTTTTCTGCCCGAATGGTAATATCTTTCAAAACTGGTCTGTTTTCTTCATAGCTAAAGTTCACGTGTTCAAACACGACTTGCCCTTGTTCAACTTCCAAAATACGATCACAGTCATCCTCCACCTCTTCTTCTAGAAGGGCCATTAGACGCTTACCTGTTTCAAAAGAGCGAAGCACATTTGGGAACTGTTGAACCAGCGCTCCCAAAGCAATGAAGACTCCTTCGATATAGTTGACATAAACAAAGAGTTTCCCAGCTGTAACTCCATCCTGTCCCGCAAGAAACTGATAGCCGACTACCATTAAAATCGCAGCAATGACCAAATTTTGCAGAAAACCACTCAGATTCCACGTGGCAAGAGACTGGGCCCAGATAATCTTATTATCTGCCCGACGCATCTTGTCAGCAGTCACTTCAAATTCTCTCATGATGCGCTCTTCTTGTCCAAAAAGTTGAATCAAACTTGCACCATTCATGGACTCATTCACCTGCGTATTGACGTCACTCCTTGCATCATAAAAATCCTTCATTGGCTTGTCTGTCATTTTCTTGTAAGCAAATTGAATGCCGATATAGAGTGGTATCAAGAGTAACATCAGCCAACCGAGACTCCTATTCATGTAAAATAGGACACCGTATGTAAAGAGCAAACGAACAATATTGTTAAAGGCATAAACTAAAGTACCATAAAATTGTGTCCGCAAGGTCTCTGTATCATTGACAATTCTAGTCGCAATTTTTCCAGCGGGCTTATCATCAAAATAAGAAATAGGCAACCGTTGCATAACATCGTAGGCTTGATTACGTAGATTTTCAGCAATACGATTGGCACAATGCATGAGTAAACGCATAGATAGGTAGAAGCCAATAGCTCCCAGAATAATCATTCCCATGTATTGAACTGACTGGTTTAAGAAAACAGCTTCATCAAAGGGCAAACCCTTGCTCAAATCTGTAATCGGCCCATCGATAGCCTGCTGAATCAGCAGAGGAGCCAATCGAACCATGGTCGAAGCCAATAGATAGAAGCCGACAGCTACTATAAATAGCCACTTGACACGACCGATTTGTTTTAATAAAAAACCTAAAATAGTCATTACTCTCCTCCTTCCTGGCTTTGTTGTCGTTGGTATTGTTCATAGTACCAACCTCTTTGGGCAAGCAAATCAGCTGGACGCCCCTCCTCAACGATACGCCCCTCATCCAAGACTAGTACCCAGTCTGCATGGTTGACAGCAGATAGACGATGAGTCACGATGACATTGGTTTTGCCTGCACGTTCTTTTTGAATATTTTGGATAATCTGGCGTTCTGTCCGAGCATCCACTGCCGACAAAGAATCATCTAGAATTAACAAATCTGGCTCTCGCAGGAAAGCACGGGCGATGGAAATCCGTTGTTTCTGACCGCCAGAAATAGATACACCACGCTCACCAATCATGGTATCAAGACCATCACTCATCCGTTTTAAATCTTGACTAAAAGCTGCTGTGGCAATGGCTTGTTCAATCTCCTCAGAGCTACTAGCTACTTTCCCAAGGGCAATATTTTCTCCAACAGACCTTGAAAACAAAATGTGTTCTTGTGGAACATAGCCAATTTTTTCCTCTATACTAGAACGTTTAAAGTCTAAAACAGATTGATGATTGATGAAAAAATTTCCCTGACCAATCGGATACTGGCGTAAGAATTGGCGAACCAAGGTCGTTTTTCCCGAACCAGTTTTCCCAACGATACCTACAGTTTGCCCTGCTTTCAGCGTCCAATTGATGTCCTGTAGGCTGGCTCTTTCTGCCTGTGGATAACTAAAGCTATAATTTTTGAAGGAAATACTAGACAGCTCTGCAATTTCCTTAGAACCATCAGCCTCCAAATCATCTCCCGTCTCAATCAACTCTTGCAGTTTTTCAAAAGATGTCTTACCAGTCTGATAAACAAGGATGAAATCTGCTAGTGTCCAAAACGGCTCTAAAAGCGAACCGACATACAATTGAAGGGCAATTACTTGTCCCAAGGTCAGTTGCCCTGCTTTCACGGCTTGTGCCCCCATGAGAAGCACGAAAATAGTAGACAATCCCAAACAGACTGTGGCTAATGGATTATACAATGATTGCAAGGAAGTGATGCGATCCCCACCCTGAGCCAATTGCTTGGTACGAGCTTGAAATTGAGCCTTTTGAGTTGCTTTTTTACTATAAGCCCTAGTCACTCGAATGCCTTCGATGACCTCCAAAACTTCATTATTGAGCTGGGCTACAGCTTCCCTATTAGTATCAATCGCCTTATCTTGTTTTCTCCCGATAAAAAATATACATAGTGTCATGAACAGCATCGGTAGTAAAGCTACTAGCGAAATTTTCCAATCAATAAAGAACATCGTGGGAATGATAAAAGCCAACATACCGCCTGCATAGACGACAATCATAAGACCGTAACCCACCATCTCCATCAGGCCATCCACATCCGTTGAAAAACGAGTCATGACATCTCCTGAGCGAAATTTTTCATAAAATGGAGTCCGCATGGTCACTAATTTTTTAAAGGCACGTTGCTGCATGTCAAACTTGAAGTTGACAGAGGCCTGAAATAATTTCAGATGCCAAATGAAGGCTGTTGCATAGTTCAGCACTGTTACCAATAACAATAAGGTCATCTCCTGAACCAATATAGCCTGAGTCAATTCATTCTTGGTCAGTATATCGACCATCCGCTGTATGATTTGCGTTGGTAGCAAAAGTGTGGCGTCATAAATAATCAAGGTCACAGCAACCAATAGATAGAGCCACTTATGACGCTTGATGTAGTCAAAAATTAATCGAAACATATATCTCCTTTACAAATCTATAACCTATCATTTGCCACTTTATTCAATAAGTAACAGTTGATAGACCTTACCTTTCTAAGCGCACAAAAAAGCCTAGGGAAGCATCTCACTCCACCTAGGCTTGTGTAAGTCCACAAAAATAGACCAGCTCTTGAACATAGTCGACAATTTTTATCACACCATGACCACAGTGCTTGATTGTCTCAACGTTTCAAAATATAGCCCACGAAAAACGACAAAAGTTCATCAATGAGCTTTGTTTTCCTGCTTAGAAAGGAGTGTATGATAAAAAATAGCTTGCTGCATGACAAGTTGTTTATTCATTTGTTTTACTCCTTTCATATTTCTAAGCCCTATTCTACCACAATAAACATTCATGTCAAGGGATTTTTTTAAAAAAACAGCCTGAATAGGCCGTCCCTTATTTATGCTGGTTTCTGGGATATTTTAAAAATACTTGTATTGGTAGAAATGTAAAATAGCCAATTTAATCGCATTTAAAATTTATTTTTACAACTCATTAATACATTCTTTTTTACTTTTGGAGCGAATTGGGGACAACGACTCCAATTTCCTCATCACCCCCTGCAGCTTCTCTGCAGTCTAACTTCTTCGTCTGTTTTAATTCGCAAAAAAATTAAAAAAATTGAGAATTATTTTTTTATCATGACTTTTTATTACTATAGTTGATTGATTTTATTTTAGTGATACAATTAAATCGAAAAATAAAACAAAGGAGATATTAATATGTCTACACAATATCGTTGCATTTGGAAAAAATTAGCAATTGCTTTGTTAATTTTTGTAACCGCTTTCTCCGCTATCCCTAGCCAAGCTAGTACCGGGAAGAGGATTAAGAAATTCCCGAGTACTTCACATATCGAACTTCGCACGGATGTTAGCAATATCCCTGGTACATTGCCATTTGATGGGCAAAATAGACAACTTTCGCTTGGAGAGCTAGATAGTCTCAACCGACCTACCTATGCACATATCCAGCTCAGAGACCAAGATGAACCTACGCTGACACGAGAAACTTTGACATACAATCCTGTTGGTTGGTTTAATTACAAAGTACCATATAACGGGAAAAAAACTTGGTTAATGAATAGGGGGCATTTAGTTGGTTATCAGTTTAGCGGTTTGAATAACGAAGCTAGAAACCTGGTTACCATGACAGCCTACCTCAACACAGGAGCCCTATCGGGAGCTAATGATAGTAATCCAGAAGGAATGCTTTATTACGAGAATAGACTGGATAGCTGGTTAGCTTTACACCCAAACTATTGGTTAGATTATAAAGTAACTCCGGTATATCAAGACAATGAACTAGTCCCTCGTCAAGTGATTTTGCAGTATGTTGGTATTGACTCAGAAGGGCAGGCGTTACAGATTAGATTAGGCGGCGAAAAAGAAGTAGTAGACAATTACGGTATTACTACCGTTACACTAGAAAATGTATCACCTTTAGCGGAAATTAACTATGAGACAGGCATGTCTCCTACTATTAGGTAAAAAATATAAGAGGCTGGCAAAAACTAGCCAGTAAATGAAAACACAGATAGATTGAGCTGATTTTGATGAAATCCAGCCGAACTGTCTGTGTTTTTCTTTTTATTGTTACTATCTTGGGCTAATTTTTTAGCCAATTTCGTTAAATTCATACTCATTAGAAGGAAGCCTATCTCTGTTTCAACCACCTTTTATCCTCTGACATGGACTCTACGCACGCCAAAAACACCCTTCATCCTACCAAATACAGGTTCGACATCCACCTTGCGTTTGGCATAAATTGTCAGATACTGACTTGTCCCATAGTAAGTTCTACCTTATTTCTTTGTCTTATTCTAGTTTCCAGTTTTTAAGACAGACTAGAACTTACTTTGGGAATTTACTGCACTCTCTTTTTCTTTTTATTTTAAAAAAATCCATTGACATTTTTTTGAGATATGATATACTAGTCAAGTACTGCTGGTTTAGCTCAGTCGGTAGAGCGCATCCATGGTAAGGATGAGGTCGCCGGTTCAATCCCGGCAACTAGCATGGAATAACGTTAAAACCCTTTATACACAAGGGTTTTTATTATGTCTTCTCCAATTTGCCCCAAATTTTTAGAAGATTTTTCTGACCTTGTCATTGCTCTTCTCTTTTAATGATTCAAGCTGATGGACATAGACCTTGAGTTTAATGTTTAAATTTTCATGTCCAAGTAATTGAGAGATAGAGATGAGCTCTACTCCTTGCGTAATCAGGTAAGATACGTAGGTAGGTCTCAATGAATGTATATGAACATTTCAACCGACAATCTTCTTAATCAGAAGCATAGACTCTATTCTGATTATTCTCAATCCAGCACTTTTCTTTATAGTCTTTCATCAACTTGACAGTATGATCATAGATAGGTATTTTATGCACTGAACTGGTATTCTTAGTCGGAGCAAAGTCAAAGGTGGTATTGTAGTTGTATATCTTGTTGACATCTATAATCTTGTTTTCAAAGCTGATGTCATTCCATGTCAGCCCCAATGCTTCAGCAAAGTGTATGTCTGTACCTGCTATTAGGTAGATAATGACGTAGGAGTGGTATCGAATATTCTGTCCGACACATTCGATAAGACTTGTATATTCGTTGATTTCAAGAAATTTTGCTTCTTTTAGTTCGGACTCTACTGATGAACGTATGGTAGTAAAATCGCAGAAATTCCGCTCAATAATGCCTCATGTACCGCCATCTTCACGGTTGCCTTTGCTTGATAATGGAACTTTTCAACTGTTTCCTGTGTGTGAGTACTGGCAAACTGATTCAGTACTTGTTGCTACATACTGTTGGTTATTTCGCATAGTTTCGTATTTTCGAAATATAATTTTATTTTCTTTTCTGTATACTCGTATTTTTTCCAAGTAACCTGGCTGAGATTTGATTTTTTGTGAATTTGTACCTAATTGCTATAGCATTCAAAATATGCCATTGATTTACCCTTTCTATTTTGTTAAAATGGGTGTAGGAAAGAGACCTACTGAAAAGCAGTTTTTTACTATACTTGACACCCTACACTCAAATTTTACGACGGAGAGTGTTGGGATTTTTTGTTTTTTAAAAAGAAAAGGGAATGAGAAAGAATTCGACTAGTCAAAAACATATGTAGGCTCGGGCTAAAATAGTCCACTGGACTGTTTCACTCCCACACCCGCACAACTCCAACATTCAGAGTAGTGACTGTTAAAGCCAATCAACCACTGCGCTGAGAGGTTGACACGAGCTCTGAGAAGTGGCGCTGAACTTGAGCCCAGTCTCATCACGATATGGGACCAAGTCCTAAATGTAAACTTTATGGAGCTAAACTCCTGACAGTCATATTGTAGGATATTTTATAAATAAGTCAAGAAATTAGAATAAATATAGTTCTTTCAATTTGCCATACACTTTTACTTTTCTCAGACTAACTTCTAGAATGTCTGAAACTAGAACTTACTTTGAGAATTTACCAAAATAAAGAGAAAATAAGTCGTTCCTAAAAATTATCTGACACTTTTAAGGAATTGTGCTATACTATTGTTATAAAAATCACAAAGGAAACGATATGAAACTGCAAAACCTTCAAGTGGGACAATCTTTTTTAGTCAAAGATTGTCTAACTCAAGATGATATTCGTAAACACTTAGCGCACTTGGGTTTAAAAGTCGGAGAAGAGATTCGCATCATTTCAAAAACCAAGACCAATGCTATTTTCCAGGTCAAGGCAAGCCGTCTAGCCCTAGACAGAGAAATTATTGAATCTCTGGTTCTAATAGAAAAGTCAGCTACGGAAATAATCAATCTATCTGAGGCACCTATTGGTAGTTCAGCTAAGGTCATGGACATCTATGCAACAGGTGCACTCCGTCGTCGCCTTATGGATATGGGACTTACAAAGAACACGCAGCTATTTCTCAAAAAAGTCGCTCCCCTGGGCGATCCAATCGAAATTACCTTGAGAGGATACGAGCTAACACTACGCAAATCCGAAGCGCAAATGATTGGTGTTCAAATCACAAGCGAGGTGAGGAAATGACAAAACACATCGCCCTTGCAGGAAATCCAAATAGCGGAAAAACAACCCTTTTCAACCTCCTAACAGGAACCAACCAACGTGTTGGTAACTGGCCTGGAGTCACCGTCGAAAGAAAATCTGGAACAATCAAAAAGCGAAAGCATTTACTAATTCAAGATTTATACTTAACAAAAATCAAAAATAGCGTTATAATGGTATTATGACAAAAGAACTTACCCAAACACAAGTCGAAGAATTAAAGCAAGCACTTAAAGATAAAAATAATGCTCCGCATCATAGAAAAATAC
>NZ_JAIJZQ010000031.1:0-23823 GCF_019754195.1 Streptococcus sp. 2018037 | reverse complement strand
ATCCACAAACTGACTAATCAGACGAGCCTCATGCGTTGCAGGTAAGTCCCAAGCAATATTTAATTCCAAACTTAACTGATTTGTGTTATACTGTTTATACATTTTCATGCCTTTCTAGTTGTTTTGTCGTTATTATAATTATAAAGCATGAAATGGAAAACGAGCAACTCCTAATTGGAATTGCTCGTTTTTTTATATGTGAGCGGCTAGTTTTTGCCCAGCCTCTTCTGGGGACAATAATGCAAAAAAGCCTATCATTTAGGCTTTTTCGTATACTCTCCATCTCCCCTGCAGGAATCGAACCTGCAACTAATTCTTAGGAGGAATTTGTTATATCCATTTAACTAAGGGAAGTCTGCCTCTCTATTGTACCCCAGAAGAGAGCAGATTGCAAGAGCAAGGTTATGTAAGTTTTTTCAAATTTTTACAAAAAAGCAGAACTTACTCTAAGATGAAACACTATTGTTTTTATGTATTCCTCTCATGATAGTCTCTAAAAGAAGCGCTCCTAGAACATACTTCGAAAATTTGTCGTTTTTATGCTTGATTCCTATTCCCCTTCCTTACGTCTCATTGAGACAGCCATTCCGAGTGAGACTAAGCCACCCAAGCTAATAAGAAGTGAGCCTAGGGCTTCTTGACCGGTATTTGGAAGTGTTTGATTTCCTGATGCTTTTTCAGCTTTAT
This sequence comes from Streptococcus sp. 2018037, assembly GCF_019754195.1. NCBI lineage: Bacteria > Bacillati > Bacillota > Bacilli > Lactobacillales > Streptococcaceae > Streptococcus > Streptococcus sp. 2018037. The sequence continues at coordinate 23,136 of NZ_JAIJZQ010000031.1, read as the reverse complement.
TATTTGAAATAGGAGCCACACTTCCAGATGGTGCCGGTTGCTCGTTTGCTTTCTGATTTGCTACACTATCGCCACCGTCGCTTGCTTTTCCAGGTGTTTTCGTATCGGTAGTTGTCCCAGCAGTATCTCCTTTTTCTTCTGCTTTTGGTTCTTCTACGTACTTCTCTACAAATGCTTTTCTACCTGGAATTGTTGCACTAATGGTTTGACCTGCTTTTTCTAAATCAGTTAAGTACTCCACAAATACTTCTGTATCTGGATTGATAGCACCAATCAGTTTAGCTTCTTTGAAAATTGAGAAGCCATCCCCACCACCAAATAAGAAGTCGTTGATGACAAGTGTATAGGTTTCTGTCGGAACAATCTCCGTTCCATCTTCTTTGAAGGCTTTAACAACCTTGTAAGGATTTTCTTCCGTTGGATTATCTACTTTCGTGTAGATATATTTGATTCCAGACATTTGAAGGAAATATTTTTCACCTTCATCATATTGTTGATTTAAGGCTGTATAAATCTGCTCACCTGTCATCTGAACAACTTGCAAGATATTCCCAAATGGTTGCACAGCCTGTGCTGCACCCCAAGTAACTGTTCCATCTTCTTGGACTTTCAAATCTGCCCGAATCCCGCCATCGTTTGTCATTGCAAAGTCAACATCATAACCCGATTTCTTAGCGATAGCTAATTGAGCCGATGTTACTAGATTACCTACAGCACTTTCTTTAAATTCATTCACTTCGCGAGAAATATCTGACGCTTGACTAGCTGTAGCAATTTTTTGCTCTGTTACTTTTTTAACAATGGTATTTGCCTCACCCACAATTGCCTGAATTTCCGGACTTGGTGTTTTCTGTCCTGGTGCTACTGCAATAATTTTCGCAGTCGGAACAGCTTTAAAGTCGGCAATATCTGTATCATAAACAGCCCTAACATCTGCGTAAGCCTTACCTTGTGAGGTAGCTTGAACAATCAAGGTTTTGCCCGTTGTACCGTTTGTATAGACATGGTTATGACCAGCAAATACAAGGTCAACTGAGTGTTCAGGATAGATTTCATTTAGCTTAGCAATCATATCTGCAGCTTCACCAGCAGCCACACCATCCTTGCTTGTAGCTGGAACGTGAGCCAGTACAACTATCGCATTTACACCTTTTTCAGCTAACTCACGCGCATATTTAGCAATCGTCTCTGCCTCATTCAAAAAAGTGTACTGCTCATAGTTTTTCTTCAAAACAAGATTAGGAATTTCTGTCGTAACTACACCAATAAAGCCAATCTTAGCTTCTTTATCATTCACGGGAATAGTCTTAATAGCGTAGGGCTTCCAACCATACGGAATTTCACCCGTTTCTTTGTCAATAACGTTAGCAATAACAATCTCCTGTTTAGCAGCTTCACGAGTATAATTATCTACAATCTCATTAAACTGACCTTTTTTTGGAGCTTCACCAGTCATGATACGGTTATACTCATCAAGTCCCTCATCAAACTCATGGTTCCCCAAAGTCCCGTATTCAACATCCATTTTATTAAAGACTTTTACAGTTGGTTCATCTTGCAAAAGTCCAGAATTCGATGGACTTGCACCAACCATATCCCCAGCTTGAACACGGATAGACTCTGCAGGTGTCTCTGTTTCTGCTGCTGTTTCTTCAAATTCTGCTTGTGAATCATCCATGTAAGCATCAAGTAAGGCGGCAGTTCCTGCATTCCGAACTGTTTCCCCTTCCAATCGCGCTGTCCCCGTCATATCAAGCGCACCATGGAAATCATTAACTCCCATAATTTGGACAGCTAATTCATCTGCCAAAACAGTTTGTGTTGCAATAACGCTAAAACCAGCTACAAGAGCTAGTATACTGCTTTTCAACCGAATATTCTTTTTCATAAGCAAAACAATGCTCCTTCTATTTTTTTCATATTGACATATCTATAATAATCCTTTTTTTACAGCTTTTCAATATTAAATCAGTCATTTATAACAAAAAATTATAAAAATATTCGTTTATTCTTACTTTTACATCGTTTTTCTGAAAATATCTTGTCATTTTTATCTATAATACGAAAATTCCCCTTCTTCCCTTACACAATTCTCTCAAAAATAATCCTAGCAACTAAAAAATCTCTTCCCAAAGGAAGAGAACTGTTCTTATTTAGCTGCTTTATAAAGTTCGTTAACCTTGTCCCAGTTGATTACTTCAAAGAAGGCTTTGATGTAGTTCGGACGGACATTGCGGTAGTTAAGGTAGTAAGCATGTTCCCAAACATCCAATGCCAAAATTGGTTTCAAACCTTGCATGATTGGTGTGTCTTGGTTAGCAGTTGAGATAACTTCCAACTTGCCTTCTTTATTAACAACCAAGAAAGCCCAACCTGAACCGAAACGAGTTGTTGCTGCTGTAGTGAAGACTTCTTTGAATGCATCAAATGAGCCAAAAGTTGCATCAATATCTGCTGCCAATTCTGCTGAAATTTCTGTTTTTTCAGGTGAAAGCAATTCCCAGAAAAGAGCATGGTTCAAATGACCACCACCGTTGTTAATCAAAGCTTGGCGGATGTCTGAAGGAATTTGGTCAACATTTGAAAGAAGAGCTTCAAGGTCTTCGCCAATTTCAGGATGTTTTTCAAGTGCTGCATTAGCATTTGCAACATAAGTCGCATGGTGCTTACCATGGTGAAGGGTCATTGTTTCTGCATCAATATGTGGTTCCAAAGCATCGTATGCATATGGAAGGTCTGGTAAAATAATTGTCATTTTCGTTTTCTCCTATACTAAGTGATAGTTCTATTCTACTCCAATGTGAGAGCCTTTTCAATTTATTTGTCTGAAACCATGGTTGCCCCTAAATCTAAAATACTCTTTTTACTATGCAGTCGCGATTTTTAATAATACCAAATCAAATAAATAATCCTTATCAAATTGGCCTGTTTTAATTTGAAAATCTGTATCAATTAGGAGCTTGACGACTTTTTTCAAAAATCCAATGGACAGATGGCGTGAATCACGCAAAGCATACTTTACTTGGTATGGATTCACCTTACGCCCCATAATAGTTGATAACTCAGCTACTATCTGCTGTTCCCCTCGACCTTGCTCTAGTAGTATTTGCACTTGTAGATAGGTTCGAAATTGGGTTAACATGATGGCAATCAACTTAACCTCTTCCTCCCCTTGCAACCGCAAGTCACGAACTAAGTTGCGAGCCTCGTCTACCTTGGATTGTAGAATTAACTGTGTTAAATCAAAGATATTATCTTGTAGTGTTTTGGGGATAGCCGCATCAATATCTGAAATTTCAATCGTCTCTTTTCCCTTATAAGATTGAAGAAAGGCTAGGTTCTTACTGATTTCTGCAAAATCAAAATTGGACTTTTCTAAAAGATATTGAAAAACCTCTCCTCCCATCTGCAATCCAAGACGCATTATCTCCTTTTGGAAATAATTTTCCAAATCCAGCTCCTTCAGGGGATTGGCTTCTAATACTAGTCCATCTCGTTTGAGGAGCTTGACCAGACGACGCTTACTGTCCAACTTACCCGGTGCTAGAATGACCAAACGTGTTGTTTCGACAGGATTTTCCAAATAGACCTCAAACTGTTTGAGTTCATCATCCGTCAAATGTCGTTTTTTATCTGTCGTTAAATCTACAAAATAATCAAGGATCACTACTTTTTCGTCTGAAAAGAAAGGAAGAGAAACTAAGTCCAAGTCTACCTGATGATAATCAGCCTCCGACATATCAAAATAGGCAAAACCTAAATCTGCCGCATCAAAATCAAGCTTCCTCAGAAGTAAGTCTTTCGCTATTTGGTATTGTCCGATGTCTTCACCGCATAAAACGGTCAGAAGCTCTAATTTCTCTTTTTTTAATTTTTCAATCTGTTCAATTACTGTCATAAAAACCTCAAAATTCCTTTCTCATTGTACCACAAAAAGAGCCTAGACATAAAGTCTGGACTCTTTCATTGAAGTTTATATCAGGAAGGTAGAAAAAATTAATTGATAATCACTCCAAATGGCCTATTTTCCAAATAGCAGTTCCTTTGTTAGCTATTCCACCACCCTTTGAAATTCCACCAAGCATCTTGAAAAGTATCCTTTATCCGATCTCTCCAAGTCTTATTTTCTTCTTCCTCAATAGAACGTTTGAACAAGGCATCTGCGTACTCATCCTCTTGTTCCTTTTGATTCTGTTCAACTCGTTTCTTTTCACTTTTATATACTAATTGACCAAAATACAAATTCCCATCGTCTGCAAATTTTAATGTAACAACATCACCCTCTTCGAGTTTCTTATTCAATTTTACAACATAATCTCCACTGCCGTCCGCACGATGACCACTTACTTCCCATTCTCTCTCATAGCATTGTGGAAAATAATTAACCTCCCCTTCTTTAGGACACTTTGACTTATGCTTAACTGTAGGAACATCTATCTTTTTCCCGTTTATATATGCAGTGACATAACCAAATGAGCCAACATGGACATGAATAGAATCTGAACCCGTTCTAAAAGGAGCTACTTCTACCCCCGGAACATTCTGTTGACCTACTGGTACAAACATTGAAGTCTCCGCCTTTACACTTGATAACGATAGTAAACCGATGACAAAGGTAACTAAAATAAATGATACTTTTCTCAATTTCATTTTGCTTTTCTCCTAGTAGTACAATATATTAACCATAATTAGTATATACCAATTTCATAGAGAAAGCAAGAAAAAACGCTCCTTAAGTAAAAACTAAACTCAAAAACTCAATTCTTATCCAGCACCTTGAAAGGAATGTGGGAATAATCTCTGTGCGTTTTTAAAAATTCCAAGGCTTCTTTTTTTACCTGTACGAGATTGACACCTTGGGCATTGGCCCCATAGACACAGCCACAATAGCACTGGCGATAAATGTCATACTCTTCACACATTTGAACTGAACGCTGATAGCCTCCATTTTTCTTAAAGTCACTCGGAAGATACTGGGTATCGTATAATTTCTGTACCTCAATCCCAACAGCATTGATGGTCTGCGAATTCTTATGTGGACTGATTGTCAAAGCCGAACCAAAATAGTCAAAACCAAGCTCAACTGCCTTCTCCGCAGTCTTATCCAACCGATAATCATAGCAAACCTTACACCGATCTCCCCCCTCTGGCTCATTGGCAAGATGCTGAGTTTTCTTGAAAAATTCCTGAGGGCTATAGTCAGCTTCTAGGTAGCCTACCGACTGTCCAGTTTTCTGATTAAATTCTTTGACAAACTGGGCTGTAACGGCTGCTCGCCGCTGGTACTCCGCCTTTGGATGAATATTGGAATTCGCAAAATAGATGGTTACATCTGCATATTGAGTCAAGTACTCCAATGTATAGGTCGAGCATGGTGCACAACAGACATGCATGAGAATTTTCGGTCGAAGCCCCGCTTCCTGCCACGTGCTCGCCATTTTTTGAAACACTTTATCATAGTTAACCTTTTGATTCGGTGATAGAGTCGATAAAATCTCTTCAACTTTAATCATACAAACCTCCAAATATACATTCATTATACTATATTTGAAGCTTACTGCATAGATAGTAATAACGAGGGAGAGCGCTTGATAAGAATCCCCATTTCCAACTTTAAACAACCTACTCGTGATGAAGAAAACCGATTGCCAGCGGTTCGGAACGTAGACAACCCCCTAAAAATATAAAAAATTGAAGAAGTTTGCGAAAGATAGCAAGTCATTAAACTCTTAGAAACATTGATATTTCGGCGTTTCTGAGAGTTTTTAATTTTCAACATAAAGAAAGACCGTCTGCCGACGGTCCCTATTTCCGACCTAAAACAACCTGTCAGGGTGGGAGACAAACCAGCAACGTACATTGCTGGTTTTCCTATCTCCAACCTAAAAAGGTCCCCCGGACCTTGATATAAAGAAAAACGCCTACCGGCGTTTCCTATTTCCAACTTAAAACGTGGGGTAACCCACGTTTTAACCACCCAGATATGCTTTTTTGACTTCTTCTGAGGCGAGGAGTTCTTTTCCTGTTCCTGATAGGACAACTTTTCCTGTTTCTAGAACATAGCCACGATCTGCAATTGCGAGAGCTTTGTTAGCATTTTGCTCAATCAAGAGGACAGTTGTTCCTTGTTTTTGAATATCTTGGATAATATCAAAAATTTCTTGGATAAAGATCGGAGCCAAGCCCATTGATGGTTCATCAAGGAGCAAGAGCTTTGGTTGGCTCATTAGGGCACGTCCCATGGCCAACATCTGTTGCTCACCACCTGAAAGGGTAGCGGCATCCTGGTTTTTACGCTCTTCCAAACGTGGAAAACGAGCAAAGATTTTTCTCAAGTTTGCTTGGTTTTCCTCACGATTGTTGCGAAGGAAGGCACCCATTTCCAAGTTTTCCATAACAGTCAAGCCTGCAAAAACATGACGACCTTCTGGAACTTGTGATAAACCGTCTGCTACGATTTTACGTGCAGGAACTTTTTGAATCTCATTTCCAAGGAAAGAAATCGTTCCAGCTGATGGACGAATAAGTCCTGAAATAGTACGAAGGATAGAGGTTTTACCAGCACCATTAGCGCCGATAAGTGTTACAACTTCACCTTCATTAACCTCAAAGCTAACATCTTTAACAGCTTCGATAACACCGTAGTTAACGGAAAGATTTTTTACTTCTAACATTGCCATTAAGCTTCACCTCCAAGGTAGGCTTCAATTACACGCTTGTTATTACGAATTTCTTCTGGTGTACCATGGGCAATCAACCGACCGTACTCCAATACGTATATACGCTCCGTCACTTCCATAACCAAGCTCATATCGTGTTCGATCAAGATGATAGTAATGCCAAATTCTTCTTTGATCTTACGGATAAGTTGGGTCAATTCTGCCGTTTCTTGTGGGTTCATACCAGCCGCTGGTTCATCCAAGAAAAGAATTTTTGGTTCAGTCGCAAGGGCACGAACGATTTCCAAACGTCGTTGTTGACCGTAAGGAAGGTTTTTAGCTAATGTATCTGCATCTCCATCCAAATCAAAGATTTTCAAAAGTTCAATCGCTTTTGTTTTCAACGCTTCTTCATTCTTATAGAATGCTGGAAGACGGAAGAAACTTGCAAATACTTCTGATTTACCATGATTGCCAAGACCAATCAAAACATTTTCCAAAACGGTCATATTTTTGAACAAACGAATGTTCTGGAAAGTACGACCAAGACCAAGCGAAGCAATTTTTGATGGTGCTTTACCGTTCAAAATAGTCCCTGCAAGAGAAATTGTCCCCTCGCTTGGCTCATAAACACCTGTCAAGAGGTTGAAAAGAGTCGTTTTACCAGCACCATTTGGACCGATAAGACCAACCAATTCCCCTTCATGAAGTTCCATGGTCACGTCACCAACGGCAGTCAGGCCACCGAAGTTCTTGGTTAAATCTTTTACTTCAAGTAATGCCATTACTTAACCTCCTTCTTCTTGAGTAGAGCCGCTACGCTGAATTCCTTAGTTCCCAAAAGACCTCCTGGACGGAAAATCATCAAGAGAATAAGAGCTAATGAATAGATAATCATTGAAATATCAGAGTAACTCTTGAGGAATACGTTCAAAATACCAAGTACAATGGCTGCTACAAAGGTACCTGTGATAGAGCCCAAACCACCCAATACAATGATAATCAAAACGTTAACGGAGGTCATAAAGGCAAAGTCTTTCGGAACAATTGTCCCAACGTATCCTGCATGGAGACCACCTGCAATGGCTGCCGTCATGGCACCAAATACAAAGGCTGAAACTTTCACAAATGTTGGATTGACACCTACAGATTCTGCCGCAATTTCATCCTCACGAACAGAAATTGTAGCACGTCCCATCGGACTGCGCAAAAAGTTAACTGTCACCAAGGTTGTGATGATTACAAAAATATAAACTAAAGGCCAGCTAGTAAAGAGTGGAATAGACATAATACCTGCTGCACCATTCGTTACACTACCACCATTGATAATTAAAATACGAATAATCTCTGCAACACCAAGAGTCGCAATTGCAAGGTAGTCACCTTTCAAACGAAGGGTTGGAATACCAACTAAAAGAGCTACTGCACCTGAGATTAACATCCCAACAATCAAGGCGATAGCAAATCCACCATAAGTTGGCATCATTTTTCCAAGAATACCTACTGCATAAGCGCCAATAGCCATAAAACCAGCATGACCAAGTGAAAATTGACCTGAGAAACCAACAATCAAGTTTAAACCAACTGCCAAGATAATTTGAATACCGATTTGCTGAACAATTTGGATGTAGTAAAAATTCAGAATCCCTGCTGATACAAGACCTTGAATAAGCCCAAAACCAGCCAATAAGATAGCCAACCAAATCGCATTAACTTTTAAATTTTGCTTCATGGTTACACCTTCTCTTTCACATTTTTACCAAGAATACCACTTGGACGCACCAAGAGGATGATGATCAAAACAGTATATACGATCGCATCACGGAAAGTATCGAATTCAATCACATAGGTGAATGTTTCGATGATACCGATAACGAAGCCACCAAGTGCAGCACCTGGAATAATACCGATACCGCCCAATACTGCCGCTACAAAGGCTTTCAAACCTGGGGTCATCCCCATCAAAGGCTCAATCTGGTTGTAGTAGAGACCTAGGAGAACACCCGCAGCACCCGCAAGAGCTGACCCAAGAGCAAAAGTAAAGCTGATTGTACGGTTTACATTGATCCCCATAAGCTGAGCTGCATCGCTATCTACAGAGACCGCACGCATGGCTTTCCCCATTTTTGTACGTTTGACAATTAATTGAAGAGCGACCATCAACGCAAGCGATACACCAAGAATAATCAACTGGATATTGGTAACAGAAACTGGACCAAGGTTAAAAGTCACAGCTTCGATTGCTTGTGGAAAGGCTTTTACGTCTGCTGTAAAGAATTTAATCATAGTGTATTCCAAAAAGAAGGATACACCGATAGCCGTAATCAAAGCTGCTATACGCGTTGAATTACGCAAAGGACGATAGGCTAAAAACTCTATAACGACACCGAGAATAGCCGTCCCTACCATCGCTAGAATGAGAGCAACAAAGAAACGCGTTCCACCATCTGCAATAAAAGTTAAATTATTTAATAGGAAGTACCCCATAAAAGCACCCATCATATACAAATCACCATGGGCGAAGTTAATGAGTTTGATAATTCCGTACACCATGGTATAACCAAGGGCCAAAAGGGCATAAACAGAACCAAGAATCAAACCATTGACAAGTTGTTGAAGCATAGGTTCACCAATCTTTCTAAATATTTTTCGAGCTCAATAGCATTGTTACATTATACAAAATTTTCTGAAAATAAGCAAGTTAGATAGAGAGTTTAATCATTAAAATTACCGAAAATTTAACCAAATTTTAAAGCAACATGTATACTATTCTATACATTCTGGCAAGTGAAAAAGAGGGATTTCCCTCTTTTCGTCCACTATTAGTCAATAGAGATAGTATCTACAGATGATTCTTCTCCGTTTGTTAAACTAACAACATAAACTGATTTAACGACATTGTGCTCTTTGTCAACAGACATTGTACCAGTCACACCTTCAAAGTCTTTCAGAGCTGCAAGATTAGCTTTCACTGCTGCTGAATCAGCTGCACCTTTTGCTGCTTCTGCTGCCATGTAAACCGAGTCGTAAGCTAGAGCTGAGAACATTGATGGCTCTTCATTGTATTCTTTCACATAGGCATCATAGAATGCTTTTGCTTTTTCACTTGCTGATGTTACAAATCCAGAAAGGTAGTAAACATTTGATGCTGCTGATGCAGTTGCCAATTCAGTAAATTGTGGTGAGTCAAAACCATCTGAACCAAGAATTGGCTTGTCAATACCCAAACCGCGTGCTTGCTTCACAATTGTACCTGTTTCATTGTAGTAACCAGGCATGATGATGGCATCAAATTCTTTATCTTTCAATTTTGTCAAAGCAGCTTGGAAATCCTTATCGCCAGAAGCAAATGTGATTTCTGAAATGATTTCTCCTTTGTAAGCCTTCTTGAAAGCCTCTGCTACACCCTTACCATAATCAGAAGAGTTGTCAAAGTAAAGAACAACTTTCTTAGCTGACAAGTTCTCAGTAGCGTATTTAGCCATAATTTGACCTTGATACCCATCTGTAAAGGTTGTACGGAAGAAGTATTCTTGTACCTCACCTTTATCGTTCACAACCAGGTTTGTTTGTGTTCCTGAAGGAGTAATCATAGGAACCCCAGCAGATGTCAATGCTGGAACAGAGGCTGCTGAAGCTCCTGATGTAGCAGGGCCAATCACAACATTCGCCCCTTCACTTGCCAAGCTTGTTGCAACAGTAGCTGCCTCTGCTGTTTCAGACTTGTTGTCTTTTGTGATTACTTCGATTTTTTTGCCGTCAATACCACCCGCAGCATTGATTTCTTTCACGGCAAGGTTGGCACCTTTTTCCTCTGTTTGACCGTAAGACGAAACAGCACCTGACAACTCCAAGTTGTAGCCGATTTTAAATGTATCACCTACAGAAGAACCTGCGGCTGAAGTATTGGTTGTCGAAACATTACCACATGCAGCAAGTAGAGCTGCAGAGGCAAATGTAGCAAGCGCTACTGCAAATTTTCTTGTTTTCATGAAAACTCCTTAAATCTTTCTTAAATTTTACGATGTATCTAATATACTGAATTATCTGAAAATTGTCAACAAAAAAAGAAAAAATTTTTAAAATAAAAAATTAGCAGGTATGTATCCCCTGCTAATTCCGACTATCCTACGACTGATTGTTCTTCATCTCTCCATAGATTACCTACAAAGTTTTGGTCTAGTTCCTTAATGTACGAAGGAACCACTTTTTTTACAAAACGTTCCTTTTTCAATTTTAATATGGTAGCTTCTACTAGTTCTTGATCCATATACACCAAAACATATCGCAATCGTTTGGAATGGTAAACAATATCTCCATATTGGCTGAGTTTACGTGCATCACGATTGTAGTGTAAATAGACAGTTAAGCAAGTGCGATTTTTCTTCTCAAACATGTCTTCTCCTCTAAAAATTCTCTTTCTATATTATACCGTTTTCAATGACAAATGAAAAGCTCCAACTACCTGTAAAAGAGTTGGAGCTAATAGGAATAGTCAGTGTTATTACATATTTGTCACTGCTTATTTGACTTTTGTATTGTCCATAATCTGGTCAATAAATCCGTAAGCCAGGGTTTCTTCTGCTGACATCCAGTAATCACGTTCTGCATCCTTATGGATTTGCTTGACTGTCTTACCTGAATTGTCTGCCAAGATTTTTTCTAGCTTATTACGTGTTTTTAATAGGTGCTCTGCTGCAATAGCCATGTCTGTTTGCTGAGTGCCACCACCTGTTCCACCCATCGGTTGGTGAATCATGTACTCTGCATTTGGCAACATGAAACGTTTGCCCTTGGCACCGCTTGATGCAATGATGGTTCCCATGCTCGCAGCTGTTCCCATAACGATGGTTTGAACATCAGCTTTAATGAAATTCATCGTGTCTACAATGGCAAGACCTGCTGACACCGATCCTCCAGGCGTATTAACATAGAGGTAAATATCCTTTGTAGGATCTTGAGCATCAAGGAAAAGCAATTGTGCAATAATCGAATTAGCCATGTTGTCCTCAACTGGTCCTGTCAACATGATAATGCGATCCTTGAGCAAACGGGAATAAATATCATACGAGCGCTCACCACGGCTAGTTTGTTCAATAACTACTGGAATCATAAAATTACTCCTTTTCGAGATTTTCTGTACCCATTATATATGAATAGTCAAAATTGGTCAAATAAAAAACACGATTTCAGGAAATGAAAAAGAAACCAGCAGAGCTGATTCCTTTTAATCAATTATTTTGTACCGAACAAGCGGTCACCTGCATCTCCCAAACCTGGTACGATGTAGCCTTTTTCATTGAGTTTTTCATCCAAAGCTGCTGTGTAAATATCAATGTCTGGATGTGCATCTTGAAGAGCTTTTACACCTTCTGGAGCTGAAACAAGAGCAACAAATTTGATATTTGAAGCACCACGTTTTTTCAATGAATCAACTGCAAGAATGGCTGAACCACCTGTAGCAAGCATTGGGTCAACTACAAAAATATGACGTTGATCAATATCTTCTGGTAATTTCACAAGATACTCAACGGGTTGAAGGGTTTCTTCATCGCGGTACATACCGATGTGACCAACTTTAGCTGCTGGTACCAAGCTTAGCAAACCATCAACCATACCAACACCTGCACGAAGAATTGGTACGATAGCTAATTTTTTACCTGCAATTTGTTTCTGAACTGTTTTAGTGATTGGCGTTTCAATCTCCACATCTTCAAGTGGCAAGTCACGCAAAACTTCGTAACCCATCAGCATCGCGATTTCATTAACCAACTCACGAAAATCCTTTGTTGAAGTAGATGTACGACGAAGGATAGACAACTTATGCTGAATGAGTGGGTGTGAAATGACTTGGAATTTCCCCATGATGATAAAACCTCTCTTTTTTGTTTTTTCTATTTTACCAAAAAAATTGAAAAAATGCTTGAGAATGTGACAAATTTATTTATTTTTTGAAAACGATAGCTTCAAAAGGTCTCAACATCCCTTTATTAATCGCCTCTTCGTTTTCATAATTGTTCATGAAAATAGAATATTCTTCCACAGCTATAGTATAAGCCTGCTCCTGGCTTGAAAAGTTTACTAATATGATGAAATCATCCTGTTCATCATATTTACGGTAGGCCATTACCGAGCTATTTCCAGTCTCCATCACTTCATATTTTCCTTCAGACATACAAGGATACTCTTTCCGAAGAGCAATTAATTTTTGATAGGTATAGAAAAGCGATTGTTTGTCTGCAAGTACTTTTTCAACGTTGATGTCTTTGACAGTATCTCCCAAAGCCAGCCAGGCTTGACCTGTACTGAAGCCCGCTCCTTCTGCTCCTGTCCATTGCATTGGACGGCGAGCATTATCACGACCTTTGGCATTTATAGAAGTAATCAATTCCTCCTTGGTAAAGCCCTTTTCAATCCGTTCTGCATACATGCGACGTGTTTCAATATCGTCCGCTTGGCTAATATCCGTAATCGGTGTATTAATCATACCAATTTCCTCACCTTGGTAGATATAAGGTGTCCCTGACATAAAATGAAGATAAATAGCCAACATTTTACCACTTAGCTCACGAAATGCAGGTCGATCATCACCGAAGCGAGAAATGGCACGAGGTAAATCGTGGTTATTCCAGAAAAGCGAGTTCCAGCCTTTACCAACCAGTTCAGTCTGCCATTTGGATAGAACCTTATGCAAACGAGCTGGATCAAGCGGTGCCAAATCCCACTTTTCTTTCCCTTCCTGCTGATCAAGTCCTACATGTTCAAATTGGAAAATCATCGAAAATTCTTTTCGGTCAGGGTGCGAATATAACTGAGCATTTTCTGGATTGGCACTCCAGGTTTCCCCAACAGTCACTAAATCGTATGCACCAAAGGTTTTCTCATTTAATTCCTGAATAAGAGGATGGAGAGTCGGTCCATCGGCTGTAATTAATTTTTCCGGTTCTTTTCCAATCAAATCAATCACATCTAGCCTGAAACCGCCGACACCTTTTTCAATCCAAAAATTGATCATGTCCCAGATTTCTTGTTTCAGAGCAGGATTTTTCCAGTTCAAATCTGGTTGCTTAACAGAGAATTGGTGGAGATAGTATTTGTTCAGATGTGGAACGTATTCCCAAGCAGAGCCTGAAAAGGTCGAGCGTAATTCATTCGGCTCATCAGCCCAAACATAATAGTCATAATAGGGATTATCTGGTCCTTTGAGGGCTTCTTGAAACCAGAAATGTTCATCCGAGGTATGATTGAGCACCAAATCCATGATTATTTTGATATTGCGCTTATGACCTTCTGCAATCAGCTCTTCCATATCTTCCATGGTCCCAAATTCTGGAGCAATTCCTTGGTAGTCACTGATGTCGTAACCATTGTCATCCATGGGAGACTGATAAACAGGACTAAGCCAAATTGCATCAATTCCAAGCTCGTGAAGATAATCTAATCGGCTGATAATCCCTCGAATATCCCCTACTCCATCTCCATTTGAATCTTGAAAACTACGAGGGTAAATTTGGTAAATGACGGACTTCTTCCACCAATCTGTCTTTTGTATTTCTGACATTTAATTGATCCTTTCTGTACAATCTTATTTACGCAAGAAAAAGGGGAATCCCCTCTTTCTATATAATCATATTATAACTCAATTGTGGTAATTTTGCCCTCTTCTATTTCAACAATTTCAAAGGTTTTTTCTTTTAGGTTGATATAATCTACCAAGACCCTCTTACCTTCAGCGCGGCCTTCAAAAATTATTTCCATATGAGCCCGACAGAATTTCGAAAAACACAAAAAAATAAGGATTAGGTGATTTTACTCACACCTAGTCCTTATTTCTTTATCCGAAAACCTTACCAAGTCGCTGACAAGCTTCTTTAATGACATCAAATGGAGCTGCCACATTTAGACGTGCATGGTGCTTACCTTCCTTACCAAAGGTCAAACCATCATTCAAAATCAACTTCGCTTTACAATGAAGAATATCAATGAGCTCCGCATGCTCTAACTCATAAGCAGAAAAATCAAGCCAAATGAGGTAGGTTCCCTGGGGCTTCATGACCTTGATCCTTGTATGGGTTGTCAAATACTCCTCAACAAAGTCTATATTTCTCTCCAAAATAACCTTCAACTCCTTCAACCACTCATCTCCATAAGTGAAAGCAGCTTCCGTGGTTAACAAGCCAATCGTTGGAATCTCGTGCTGATTATTTATCAATTGACGCTTAGCGAAAGTCTTGCGAATGCTTGGATTTTCAATGATTGCAAAGCTATTTTTTGTACCAGCGATATTGAAGGTCTTGGTCGCAGATGATAAGATGATTGAAAACTCTTTAAAACTTTCATCCACTGTGTTAAAGGAATAATGCTTGTGACCATACAAGGTCAAATCTTGATGGATTTCATCTGAGACAAGGATAACACCATGTTTCTGACAAAGACGTCCAATCGCCAAAACTTCCTCTCTTGTCCAAACTCTACCACCTGGGTTGTGGGGATTACAGAAAATATAGAGTTTAACTTGATTCTCTACAATGTCCTTTTCAAGCTGGTCAAGATCAAGCCTAAAAATACCATCCACATCAACTAGTGAATTGGTGACTAGCTGACGATTGTTTAATTTTACAGTCCGTGCAAAGGGTGGGTAGACTGGCGTGTTAATTAGGACTGCATCCCCTTCTTCGGTCAAAGATTGAATAGACACAGATAAAGCAGGAACAACTCCTTCGATGAGTAGGATGGACTCTTTTTCAATCTTATAGCCATGCTGTCTATCTTCCCAGTCAATAATAGACTGATAGAGGCTGTCACTAGCATAAGGATAACCAAAAACATGATGATCTGCGTAGTCACGGATAACTTGGCGAATTTCTGGTAGAGGCTCAAAGTCCATATCTGCTATCCACAAGGGTAAGAGTTCTTTATCCGTCTCTACTTTTCTCCATTTTTCCGCATGCTGGGATAGGCGATTCGGACTATCTATAAAATTATACTGTGTCATATCTTATCCCTCCAAGGCTGTTTTTAAATCTGCAATCAAGTCTTCCGCATCCTCTATACCAATAGATAAACGAAGCAAATCATCTGTCAAACCGTAAGAATGACGGATTTCAGCTGGAATATCTGCGTGGGTCTGAGTAGCTGGATAGGTAATCAGACTCTCTACTCCACCCAGACTTTCAGCAAAGGTAAAGACTTTCAGGGTGTTGAGAATATGGGGAATCCGACTTTCATCTACCACCTTAACCGAAATCATCCCACCTTTTCCTGTGTAGTAAACTTGCTTGACTGCTGGACTCTTCTCAAAATAGGCAACAATTTTCTGAGCATTTTGTGTCGCCCGCTCCATTCGAAGCGAGAGGGTTTTGAGTCCACGCATGAGTAAGTAAGAATCTAGTGGAGATAGGGTTGGCCCCGATGTATTTTGGTCATAAAAGAGCTTATCATATAGGGCTTGATCATTGGTCATCAAAGCGCCAGCTAGTACATCATTATGCCCTGACAGGTACTTGGTCGCTGAATGTAGGACAACGTCCGCTCCTAGAACAAGTGGATTTTGATAAATAGGGCTGTAAAAGGTGTTATCGACAATCACCTTGGCACCTTTGGCATGGGCGACAGCCGAAACCTTAGCAATGTCAAACTCTACCATGAGTGGATTGGTCGGTGTTTCAAGGAAAACATAATCTGTCTGGTCTGTGATGGCTGCTAGTAGCTCTTCCTCGGTGTTTGCATAGGTGAAGCTAAAACGCCCCAACTGCTCCTGCTCATTAAACCAACGGAAGGAACCACCGTACAAATCACGCGCCGCAACTACCTTGCTTCCAACAGGAAAACCGTTAAAGAGCAAGACCAGGGCAGCCATACCTGAGCTCGTTGCTAGGGCATAGTCGGCCTTTTCAATAGCTGCCAAAGTCGTCTCTAGACTGGCACGTGTCGGATTTTTTGTTCTCGTGTAGTCATAACCTGTCGATTGACCAAACTCAGGGTGTTGATAGGTGGTCGAAAGGTGAATAGGGGAAATCAATGCCCCAGTTTTTTCATCGTTATTGATGCCAGTATGTGCCAAAATCGTATCAATCTTATAATCTGTCATAACATCTACTCCATTCTAACTTATTAACTAGTCTAGCATGAAATAGGAGATTTGGTGTGAAAAATATCCAAAAATACTTATAGAAAAACAGCAAGCTTTGCTATAGTTTTTCTTTATAACAACATCTCCCCCCTTACATATACTTGCTGGATTATACATTATTAATTTGATATAATGACAATGAGGTGGTCATTATGAAAATCAGATTCAACAAATACTTCTACCGTTTCAGTAATTTTTATTCTATGGTATTTTGGATTTGTTTTCTGCTACCAACTGCCAATGATAGCTTTGATCAGTGGCCACTCTGGTATACAAGCCTAATTCTAATAATCATTCCTATTCATATTTTCAGGGCTTTTTTCCTAAACGAAGAAAAGGAGCTCACTCGCATAGGTTATATCTTCTATATCGGATTGATTGTGGTGATTATCTATCTGAAATTCATTTTGGGTAAATAGAAAGGAGCTTACTATGTCTAAAAAATTCAATAAAGCATTCTATCGGACCTGGGAATTTTACTTGTCTGTTGCCTGTATCCTACAAGTGATTTATGCTGCTGTAAATGGACCGTTTTGGTTTATCCATTTTCTCAAGCTTGGAATTGGACTTTATGCTGGTTATCTAGCTTTCTTTAAATCACGTAGCTGGATAAAAAAAAACATGGCAGATTTATCTGACGATTGGATTGATTGTCAGTTGGACAATCATTTCCTTCTTTGTACTGTGAGGATTTTCAATGTTTAAGGAATTTAATAAAGAATACTATCGGAGTTTGAACTTTTATTTGATGATATTGTTGTTGCTTGGTAGCATTGGAGAATGGTTGGACAAAGGGCCTACCCTCTGGCTTGCACTCTTGCTCTTTGCGACTGTCGGTACTGCCCGTAGTGCCTTTTGGTCAAAAGAATGGACCTTGAAAGCAAATTGGCAAATCTATCTCTGTATCGCTTTCTTACTGGTTGGGGCTTGGATTGAATTTTTTAGTTAGATTGAAAGGAGCGGTGAATGCGCTCCTTTTTTCTTCCAAAATGGACTGAGATTTTCTGCTAAAGATGGTATAATAAAACCATGCAAAAAATTGAGTTATTAGACGGAGAGCGGATTGACCAGCTCTTCTCGACAAATGTTCAGATTATTCAAAATCGAGAGGTTTTTAGCTACTCGATCGACAGTGTCCTCCTTTCGCGTTTTCCAAAAATGCCTGCTCAGAAGGGGCTGATTGTTGACCTTTGTAGTGGAAATGGGGCGGTGGGCCTCTTTGCCTCCACACGCACCAAGGCTCAGATTATTCAGGTCGAGTTGCAGGAGCGCTTGGCGGATATGAACCGTCGCTCCATTGCCCTCAATGGTTTGGAGGAACAGGTCTCGGTTATCAATGATGACTTGGCAAGTCTGCCCCAGTATGATTTACGCTCCAAGGTTGATTTGATGCTCTGCAATCCTCCCTACTTCAAGGTAGATAAAGACTCAAACCTCAATGAAAGCGAGCATTATCTCCTAGCTAGACACGAGATTGCAACCAACCTAGACAGCATTTGCCAGGTGGCCCAACAGGTGCTCAAATCCAATGGTCGCTTGGCCATGGTCCACAGACCCGACCGATTTTTAGATATTTTGGACACGCTAAGGACCTACAAGCTGGCTCCCAAACGTATCCAGTTTGTCTATCCCAAGGCCAGCAAGGAGGCCAATATGTTGCTGATTGAGGCTATCAAGGACGGCTCGGTGGACGGGCTGCACATCCTGTCACCTCTGGTTGTCCATGAGGAAAACGGCGACTATACTCCGGCTATTCGTGAGATTTATTATGGAAAATAAGGCCTACTTTTATGTCTTGGAATGTGCCGACGGGAGTCTTTATACTGGTTATACGACTGATGTGGAGAAGCGGCTTGCTACCCATAATCTTGGGAAAGGGGCCAAGTACACCCGCGGACGCTTGCCTGTCAGCCTGCTCTATCAAGAAGCCTTTGCTAGTAAGCAGGAAGCTATGTCCGCTGAGGCACTCTTTAAGAAACGTAGCCGGCAGAGCAAGTTAGACTATATTGCAGAAATGACAAAAAAACCTCGTACAAAATAGTACGAGGCTTTTTATTTAAAATACTTCCAAAATTGTATCAATTTTCCCCATAGCTTCTTCAAATATCGCTTGAGCCTGGCTTGGATCGGCCGATTGCCCTTCGATGAAGACCTGATGGATGTCTTCAAAGCCCAGAAACTCAAAGATAGACTTGATGTATTGGGCTGCTGGATCTTGACCTGCGTAAACTCCACCATTGGACTGGATATGCAACAATTTTTTGCCCTTGACCAGACCGATAGAGCCTTCTGGCCCATACTTGAAGGTCAGTCCTGCAACGTTAATGGTATTAATCCATGACACTAATTGACTTGGCACATTGAGGTTCCAAAGGGGATTGACCACGATAATCTTATCTGCTGCAAGAAATTGTTGGGTCAAGGCATTGTAGCGGTCCAACTGCTCCGCTTGTTCAGGACTGATTTCTATACCTTTTTTTGCTGCCCCCATAGCCTCTAACAAGGACTTGTCTAAGGCGGGAATCTGGTCTTCAAAAACATCTACTGTTTCAATCCGATATTCTGGATGCAAACTGACGTACCGAGTTTGAAACTCTTCCAAAGCCCGCAAGGCATAGGACTTTTGTGCGTCGAGGGGGTGGGCCTTTACAATTAATACAGTTGCCATTGTTTCTCTTCTTATCACTAATTATTGATAGCTCTATTCTACTCTTTTTTATTTGAAATTCAAATCATTTGCTCGAAGCAAAAGGCTGGTCTCCCAGCCTCTGCATTCAAAACTGTTATCATTTTTTTAAATAGGTGTATGCGACACAGTCCAGGCTATCAACGGCTGTAAAGCCAATTGCCTCATAGAAAGACCGCGTTTTCTCAGTATTGTCCGTCAAGAGATGCAGCTGATAAATCCCTGGAAAGTGGGTAATGGCCTGCTCCAAAAGCTGACGCCCAATTCCTTGTCGCTGATAGGTTGGCAGGACCAAGATGTCCTGAATAAAAACGATTGAATGGCCGTCACCAACTGCTCGCAAGAGACCCACGAGACGATCACCGTCAAAGGCCGCAAGAACAAACAGGCTATGTTCCAAAGCCTTCTGTAACATGGCAGGCCGGTCAGTATAATTTGTCCAACCAACTGAACCATAGAGGTTAAGGACAGCTTGAAAATCAAGTTGAGGATTTTGTTTGTAAGTAATCATGTTCTTCTCCTTTGTATTGTTTTTTAGAATACAAAGGCTCTATCCATTGTCAAAACGCCCATGGTCTTTCCTCCTATTTTGCTACTTCTAGTATAACAAAAACCGCTCCAATTATGAAGCGGTTTTGTAACGACGATAAAAATAATAGAGACTCAAGGTTATGACAGATATACCAAACAAAATCAGCACAAGGATAGATAGGGTTGGTGAGCCTAACAGACTAACTAGCAGAAATAGCCCACCAACCATAAAGAGATAGCCTGCCTGCTTTCTTCCCCTTCTTTCTATTTCATTAGTCTTACTATCCAATTCTTCCTTCGGTAAATAATTCCCTATTATCATATAGCCGATAGCCAGCAGTCCAATGACAAGTCTCCGGTACTCTAATTCTCCTCCCAAGTTAAACCTGAGCAAAGCAACTTGAATGATAAGAGCCAGCAACGGAAAAAGCCATTTGACCACTCGAATGACTGGTGTTTTCCCTATCCCTTTCACATCATAAAGTACACAAATGAATAGGTGAACACAAAAGAATAGTAACGGTGTCAAAATCATCATATACTTGGCCATAGAGCTATTTGGCTCACCATTTACCCCAAAATGAGTTACCATGGTATCTGGCAATGCTCCATAGTAATAAATCGTCAATAAAGCAATCAGTAGAAATATACTCGAAGTTGCTAATAAAGTTTTTATGTCAATTTTCTTCATCTTGTTGCCCTCCAAAACTTGCAATCCAAACCAAGACTTCTTCAAAGACCGTATAGTTTAGACGATAATAAATAAAATTTTTCTGCTTTTCCTCCAAAATTAATCCAGCTTTTTTCAAAGTGGATAAATGATGAGAAACTGTTGCTCCTGTTAAATGAAATTGTTCTACAATTTCCCCAGCAGACTTCGGCCCCAACTTAAGACTATCTAGAATTTGCCTACGAATAGGAGCAGAAATTGCCTTCAAGGTTTCAGACAATCCCATAATAAGCCTCCTTGCTCATCTATTTAGAAATATTTCTAAATAGAATTATACTCTGTTTTTATTGTTTGTCAAGAACTATTTCGATTATTTTCTAAATAGATTTCAAAAAAACAGACCACTCTTTATGGTCTGTCAAATACTGCTTATCTCTCACCCTTATTGCGGATAACAAAGCCTGTTTTCTTTTCACTTGATGTGCGTTGGTGTGGTTTTTTGTTGTCCTGACGGCGGTTGTCACGCTTGAACTTGTCATCACGACGGTTGCGGTCATTGCGGTCGCCACGGCGTCCTCCACGGTCTCGGTTGCGGTCACCGTCACGACGGCCACCACGATCACGGTCGCGACCACCACGGCCACCTTTACCCTTGGCTTGACCAGGTGCAAACTTGAATGGCAGTGGTTTTTCACGTGCAATTTCTACCTCTGGCAGGCTTTCTGGATCCTGAACAGTCAAGGTCAATACATAAAGCGCTAACTCTTCAGGGGTAAATTCAGCAGCTAACTGAATAGCATCTTTCTTGAACTTATCGAAATTGCTACGGATAGTTTCATCCGCCATTTCACGCTCAATCTTTTTCAAAGCAACTTTCTTCTTGGCTTCAAATGCTTCCTGAGCAGTTGCAGGCTTGAGACCTTTCATACGTTTCTTGGTCAAATCTTCGATGATTGCTAAGTAGCCCATTTCGTTTGGCGAAACAAAGGTAATAGACTGACCTGATTGACCCGCACGACCTGTACGACCAATACGGTGAACATAGCTTTCTGGATCCTGTGGAATATCGTAATTATAGACATGCGTTACACCCGAAATATCCAATCCACGCGCCGCAACGTCCGTCGCAACAAGGACATCAATCTGATCGTTTTTAAAGTCACGAATAACACGTAGACGTTTGTTCTGGTCCAAATCTCCGTGGATACCTTCTGCACGGAAGCCACGCAATTTCAAACCACGAGTCAATTCATCGACACGGCGCTTAGTACGACCGAAGACGATAGATAATTCAGGCTGGTCAACGTCCATGAGGCGTGTCATGGTGTCAAATTTTTCATGTTCTTTGACACGGATATAGTATTGGTCCACGTTCACATTGGTCAATTCCTTAGCCGCAATCTTAACGTGCTCAGGCTCTTTCATGAATTTGACACCAATACGCTTGATTGGCTCTGGCATAGTCGCAGAAAATAGGAGAGTCTGGCGACTTTCTGGCACACGCTCAATAATCGCTTCAATATCGTCCAAGAAGCCCATGTTGAGCATTTCATCAGCCTCGTCAAGAATAAGGGTTTCAACGCCGTCAAGTTTGAGGGCCTTGCGTTTGATTAGATCCAACAAACGCCCTGGCGTACCAACAACGATGTGGGCACCTGAGCGAAGGGCCTTGATTTGTTTTTCAATGCTTGAGCCACCGTAAACAGAGCGGACTTTCACACCCTTTTCACGACCAAATTTGAAAAGCTCTTCCTGACTCTGCACCGCCAACTCACGCGTTGGGGCAATAATCAGGGCTTGTACAGCTTGATTGTTGGTGTCAATTTTATTGAGGGTTGGCAGACCAAAGGCTGCAGTTTTCCCTGTACCCGTCTGGGCTTGACCAATCACATCTTTTCCTTCCAGAGCAAGCGGAATAGTCTGCTCCTGGATAGGTGACGGCGTTTCAAAACCTGCCTTCTCAACGGCAAGCAAAATATCTTCTGACAGATTTAATTCAGTAAATTTCAATTATGATACCAAGTGCGTTAAGAAAACAAGGTGAAAATAGGAGACTGACGCAGTGTGACAACACACTAGGAAGTCTATCTTTTTCACGAAGTTTTTAGCACGGGTTCGAATGCTCTTCCCGAACTAGTTTCCTAACGCATTTCCTTTCTTTTACAAGGCAGTGCGAAGCTACCTTATCTAACTTTTTTTGTAACAAGATATCAGGGTCGAACCACTGATATTGGATTTGCAACTTACCAAGTATAACACAATCTAACAATAATAGTTAGTATTTACCTTTAAAAACTCAATAATACGTTTTCATGAGGAGTCCATCATTTTTATAGACAATATGTAAAGACCCCCAGTTGAGAATTCGTGGATTTACCTGTACACTAGAATAAAAAAACAATCAACTTCTAACAGGAATTACCACACTCAATTGGAGGTCTTATATGTTTCATTTTAC
>NZ_JAIJZQ010000030.1:23176-25484 GCF_019754195.1 Streptococcus sp. 2018037 | reverse complement strand
GCCACCTAGCCTAACAGCTTCAAACCTGTTATCAAATGAAATCATCAACTTACTCAAACATAGTGAAACATCTAATTCTTGACTAAGGTAAGGTGGCTAACTTCATTATAGAACTTTCATTTGGCAAAAAAAGTAAAAATAAAAAATAAAAATTCAAAAAAGTGTTGACAAGGCTAGTTTCTAATGATATACTAGTTCTTGTGTTAAGCGGGGATGGCGGAATTGGCAGACGCGCAGGACTAAGGATCCTGTGACCGCTTTAGGTCGTGTGGGTTCAAGTCCCACTCTCCGCATAGTGGACTAGCTAAGGCTAGTCCTTTTGTTTTGTCTAGATAAGTGCAGAGTACGATATATGCTAGGTCATAAATTACAAGAATGATACGAAACGGGTATTGTTATAGCTTTCATGAAAAGATATGTGAAACTTTTCTCAAAACTAGACGGTTTCAACTAGCATTTTCAAAATAAAAATGGTAGAATAGAAGAGTATGAGGTGTAACCTCAAAAAATATTAGGAGGCTATCGAAATGCCATTAGTTTCAGCAGAAAAATTTGTCCAAGCAGCGCGTGACAACGGTTATGCAGTTGGTGGATTTAACACAAACAACCTTGAGTGGACTCAAGCTATCTTGCGTGCAGCAGAAGCAAAACAAGCTCCAGTTCTTATCCAAACTTCTATGGGTGCAGCTAAGTACATGGGCGGTTACAAAGTAGCTCGTAACTTGATTGCAAACTTGATTGAATCAATGAACATTACAGTTCCGGTTGCTATTCACCTTGACCACGGTCACTACGAGGATGCACTTGAGTGTATCGAAGTTGGTTACACTTCTATTATGTTTGACGGTTCACACCTTCCAGTAGAAGAAAACCTTGCAAAAGCAAAAGAGGTTGTAGAATTGGCACACGCTAAAGGTATTTCAGTTGAAGCTGAAGTTGGTACTATCGGTGGTGAAGAAGATGGTATCGTAGGTAGCGGTGAATTGGCTCCAATCGAAGACGCAGTAGCAATGGTTGCAACTGGTATCGACTTCTTGGCAGCAGGTATCGGTAACATCCACGGTCCATACCCAGCAAACTGGGAAGGTCTTGACCTTGACCACTTGCGTAAATTGACTGAAGCTGTACCAGGTTTCCCAATCGTATTGCACGGTGGTTCAGGTATTCCAGATGAGCAAATTCAAGCAGCAATCAAATTGGGCGTTGCTAAAGTTAACGTTAATACTGAGTGCCAAATCGCATTTGCAAACGCAACTCGTAAATTTGCAGCAGCTTATGAAGCAAATGAAGCAGAATACGATAAGAAAAAACTCTTTGACCCACGTAAATTCTTGGCAGACGGCGTGAAAGCTATCCAAGCATCTGTTGAAGAGCGTATCGACGTATTCGGTTCAGCGAACAAAGCTTAATGTAACTGCGAAGAAATCTCAGATTTCAAGCAAACAAAGCATAAGTTTCTTAGATTAAACCAAAAAGGATTTTCTTTCGAGAATCCTTTTTATTATATAGTTTATTAAGCTCGATCTAGTTCTTCGCCATGAAGAAATCTACGATAGAAGTGAGCAGAGAACAATTAAAATATAAAACGCTCCAAAGTTTTCATGACCATAATAACTTAGAGAACGAAGAATTATGGATGGGGCGCAAACTGTAGTATTAAAATATTTACCTATGAGTATAGATACTTTTAAAAAAATAAAAATGAAAATAATTCTTGCCAAGTCTAATCTTTTCTGTTAGAATAGTATGGTATGTGGTGCTAGCACATCCGATATATTTGATCAAATGAGGAGGAAGATACAATGGCTAAAGTATGTTATTTCACTGGTCGTAAGACTGTATCAGGTAACAACCGTTCACACGCTATGAACCAAACTAAACGCGCAGTTAAACCAAACCTTCAAAAAGTAACTGTTTTGATTGATGGTAAACCTAAAAAAGTTTGGGCTTCAGCACGTGCACTAAAATCAGGCAAAGTTGAACGCGTATAATAACAAAGTCGTTAGAAAAATCTAGCGACTTTTGTTTTTGGAAAAAATAGCCTAGTTATAAAGTCGATGAGGAGCAAATTCGGCCACTACATAATAAACAGGAAAGAATATCAACTACATAACTCGTCACAATGCTGTTGAAAAGTAGCTAACAAGAAGAAATGTTGTCAAAAATGAACTGTGTATTGATGTGGGAGATTTTTCCAAGGTCGAACATTTAAACTTGGATTGACATTAGGAGTTGTACGAGAGAGCATATCCGTACGGGTTCTACAAGAAGGGAATCACGAAATGGAAGAATAGAGAGTGTTTAAAAA
>NZ_JAIJZQ010000030.1:0-23166 GCF_019754195.1 Streptococcus sp. 2018037 | reverse complement strand
AGCTAGTCACTAACATTATGTTAATCAAATTAAGAAATTGGGCAGAAGTATCATAAAAAGTTCTGTTCAGTTTCTTTTTATATAGGTTATAGCAAAGAGAAGAAGGAATGGGAAAAAAAACAAATTTCAAGTTGAAATTAGCCAATAGTAACCTAAGTGCCTGATTGACTGATTCAGCGATATTATTATGCTTTAGTATCTACATAGAACTTTCAGGTAAATTCTCAAAGTAAGTTCTAGTTCCCTTCCTTCCAGAAGTTACTCTGAGAAAACTGTATAACGCCAACAGAATTTAGTCTCAGACTAAGTTCTGTTTTTGACTAAAAATGTTGATAATAGTGAGTTTTAGTATTGAAAATGTTGAAAAAAAGAGTACACTAAAGTTACTGGCTCTGAGACGTCTCAAAGTAAGTTCTAGCTATCTGGAATTTTGGCTGGGACAAGTTCCTTTCTATTTTTGATAAATTTTTATTATAAAAATAGCATAAAAATCTAGTTATCCGCATAAAAACTGGACTTATCACACTTTATCAAGGTCAAAACCACTCAATTTACTACTAATTTACTACTTATGAATGAGCTTTGATACGACGATTTATCCTTGAAAAGTGAAGATATAAAGATACTTCCAATAAAATTTGAATATTTAATAGGTAGACACTTCAAAAAATGAGGTGTCTATTTTTTTACCCGATTTTGAAAGGAAGTGAACTTATGAAAACAAAAAATCAAGAATCAAAAGGTCGTTCCCCACTCTTTAAGACCATCAAACATTCATTCAGCCAATAAAAAAGAAAGGATAGGTAAAAATATGGAACTTAAATTTGTGATTCCCAACATGGAAAAAACATTCGGCAATTTAGAATTTGCTGGCGAGGATAAAGTCGTTCAGCGAAGAATCAACGGACGGCTAACTGTCTTATCAAGAAGCTATAATCTCTATTCTGATGTTCAAAGAGCAGATGATATTGTGGTGGTGCTTCCTGCTGAAGCTGGCGAAAAACATTTCGGCTTTGAGGAACGTGTGAAGTTAGTCAATCCACGTATTACCGCAGAGGGCTACAAAATCGGCACTCGTGGTTTTACAAATTACCTTTTACATGCTGACGACATGATAAAAGAATAAAGAAAGAGAGGAAAAATGATGAGATTAGCAAATGGCATTGTATTAGATAAAGACACGACTTTTGGAGAATTGAAATTCTCTGCTCTACGTCGTGAAGTGAGAATCCAAAATGAAGACGGGTCGGTTTCAGATGAAATCAAGGAACGTACCTATGACTTAAAATCCAAAGGACAAGGACGCATGATTCAAGTAAGTATTCCTGCCAGCGTGCCTTTGAAAGAGTTTGATTATAACGCACGGGTGGAACTTATCAATCCCATTGCGGACACCGTTGCTACTGCCACCTATCAAGGAGCAGATGTTGACTGGTATATCAAGGCAGACGATATTGTGCTGACAAAGGATTCTAGTTCATTCAAAGCTCAACCACAAGCAAAGAAAGAACCGACACAAGACAAATAGTCGCTAGGTAGAAAGGAGACTTTTTCGCATGAAACAGCGTGGTAAAAGGATTCGCCCATCTGGTAAAGATTTAGTCTTTCATTTTACGATAGCGTCACTCCTGCCTGTTTTCCTGCTGGTTGTCGGACTGTTTCATGTGAAGACAATCCAGCAGATCAACTGGCAGGATTTTAACCTATCACAAGCAGATAAGATTGACATTCCCTATTTAATTATCAGTTTCAGTGTCGCAATTCTTATCTGCTTGCTGGTAGCGTTTGTATTCAAACGGGTTCGCTATGATACGGTTAAACAACTTTACCACCGTCAAAAACTGGCAAAGATGATACTTGAAAACAAGTGGTATGAATCTGAACAGGTCAAAACAGAGGGTTTCTTTAAAGATAGTGCTGGTCGTACAAAGGAAAAGATAACCTACTTCCCTAAAATGTATTATCGACTTAAAAATGGCTTGATACAGATACGGGTGGAAATCACGCTGGGAAAATATCAAGACCAACTCTTACACTTGGAAAAGAAATTAGAGAGTGGCTTGTACTGTGAGCTGACGGATAAAGAGTTAAAGGATTCCTATGTGGAATATACTTTGCTCTATGACACCATAGCCAGTCGTATTTCTATTGATGAAGTAGAAGCTAAAGATGGTAAACTTCGCTTAATGAAAAACGTATGGTGGGAATATGATAAGCTCCCTCATATGTTGATTGCTGGTGGTACAGGTGGCGGTAAAACTTACTTTATACTGACACTGATTGAAGCCTTGCTTCATACAGATTCAAAACTGTATATTCTTGACCCGAAAAATGCTGATCTTGCGGACTTAGGTTCTGTGATGGCAAATGTCTACTATAGAAAAGAAGACTTGCTTTCTTGCATTGAAACATTCTATGAAGAAATGATGAAACGTAGTGAGGAAATGAAGCAGATGAAGAACTATAAGACTGGCAAAAATTATGCTTACTTAGGTCTCCCGGCACACTTCTTAATCTTTGATGAATACGTCGCTTTCATGGAAATGCTGGGAACAAAAGAAAACACCGCAGTTATGAATAAGCTGAAACAGATTGTCATGTTAGG
The DNA here is from genome assembly GCF_019754195.1 of Streptococcus sp. 2018037. Lineage (NCBI taxonomy): Bacteria > Bacillati > Bacillota > Bacilli > Lactobacillales > Streptococcaceae > Streptococcus > Streptococcus sp. 2018037. Next base: position 20,561 of record NZ_JAIJZQ010000030.1, on the reverse strand, counting down.
TCGTCAAGCTGGCTTCTTTCTAATACTGGCTTGTCAACGTCCAGACGCAAAATATTTAGGCGACGGAATCCGTGATCAGTTTAATTTCAGAGTGGCTTTAGGTCGTATGTCTGAAATGGGCTATGGCATGATGTTTGGCAGTGACGTACAAAAGGATTTCTTCTTAAAGCGAATCAAAGGTCGTGGCTATGTTGATGTAGGAACAAGTGTCATATCAGAGTTTTATACTCCCCTTGTACCAAAAGGATATGATTTCTTGGAGGAAATTAAAAAGTTATCCAACAGCAGACAGTCCACGCAGGCGACGTGCGAAGCGGAAGTCGCAGGTGTGGACTGATCTTGCTGGCTGGTGTGGCAATAGCCACGCCAGCACTTAACCCCCCGTATCTAACAGGGGGGTACAAATCGACAGGAAACAGTCAAAAAAACATTAGAAAATCCTTTGGTTACAAGGGATTTACAAAATTTCAGCGTATGTCAAATGGGCTTTAAAAGTTGACATACGCCTTTTTGATTGGAGGGATTTTTACTGAATGAACAAACTTGGTTACAGCATTTAAAAGAAAAACGCTTGGCTTATGGACTATCTCAAAACCGTTTAGCTGTTGCGACTGGTATTACAAGGCAGTATCTAAGCGATATTGAAACAGGAAAAGTCAAGCCATCAGAGGATTTACAGCAGTCCCTTTGGGAAGCTCTGGAACGCTTCAATCCCGACGCTCCCCTTGAAATGCTGTTTGATTATGTAAGAATTCGCTTTCCGACAACAGACGTACAGCAGGTGGTCGAAAACATCTTACAACTGAAACTGTCCTATTTTCTTCATGAGGACTATGGTTTCTATTCTTATTCAGAGCATTATGCTTTAGGCGACATATTCGTCCTTTGCTCCCATGAACTGGACAAAGGAGTTCTGGTGGAATTGAAAGGTCGTGGGTGCAGACAATTTGAAAGCTATCTTCTGGCACAACAAAGAAGCTGGTATGAGTTCTTTATGGACGTTTTGGTGGCTGGCGGTGTGATGAAACGCCTTGACCTTGCCATTAACGATAAGACAGGGATTTTAAATATCCCTGTACTCACTGAAAAGTGCCAACAGGAAGAATGTATCTCCGTCTTCCGCAGTTTTAAAAGCTATCGCAGTGGCGAACTGGTACGCAAAGAGGAAAAGGAATGTATGGGAAACACCCTCTATATCGGTTCATTACAAAGTGAAGTTTATTTCTGTATCTATGAAAAGGACTACGAGCAGTACAAGAAAAATGATATTCCCATTGAAGACGCAGAAGTAAAAAACCGTTTTGAGATTCGATTGAAAAATGAGCGTGCCTATTATGCAGTCCGTGATTTACTCGTCTATGACAATCCAGAGCATACCGCCTTTAAAATTATCAATCGGTATATCCGTTTTGTAGATAAAGACGATTCCAAACCTCGTTCTGATTGGAAACTGAATGAAGAATGGGCTTGGTTTATTGGGAACAATCGTGAACGATTAAAACTAACCACAAAACCAGAGCCTTACTCCTTCCAAAGGACGCTGAACTGGCTATCTCATCAAGTTGCCCCGACCTTAAAGGTTGCGATTAAACTTGATGAAATCAACCAGACGCAGGTTGTAAAAGACATTCTCGACCATGCGAAACTGACAGACCGACACAAGCAGATTTTGAAGCAACAGTCAGTAAAAGAACAGGACGTGATAACAACAAAAAAATAACTCAAATACAAATTCATTGAATATAGAGAGGAGAACATTTTTATGAATTTTGGACAAAACCTTTATAACTGGTTTCTATCAAACGCTCAATCACTGGTGCTTTTAGCAATCGTTGTGATTGGCTTGTATCTTGGCTTCAAGCGTGAGTTTAGCAAACTGATTGGCTTTTTAATTATTGCGATTATTGCGGTTGGCTTAGTCTTCAACGCTGCTGGAGTAAAAGACATTTTACTAGAGCTATTCAATCGCATTATTGGTGCTTAAATAAAACCGTTCTTTTGTGGAATATAAGTGGTTTTCTTATGTTCCGCAAAGGAATGGTACACCAAACGAAGTGCGGTAGGGATTTTTGAATCTCTACAAAGAAAGGACGTGAATATATGGACGATATGCAAGTCTATATTGCGAATTTAGGCAAATACAATGAGGGCGAATTGGTCGGTGCGTGGTTTACCTTTCCCATTGACTTTGAGGAAGTCAAAGAGAAAATCGGCTTGAATGATGAATATGAGGAATACGCCATTCATGACTACGAGTTACCCTTTACGGTTGACGAATACACTTCCATTGGCGAACTCAATCGACTATGGGAAATGGTATCGGAATTACCCGAAGAATTACAATCGGAGCTATCTGCTCTGCTCACTCATTTTTCAAGCATTGAAGAACTAAGCGAACATCAAGAGGATATTATCATTCATTCCGATTGTGATGATATGTATGACGTGGCACGCTACTACATTGAAGAAACGGGTGCTTTAGGCGAAGTACCAGCTAGTCTTCAAAACTATATTGATTATCAAGCCTATGGTCGGGATTTAGACCTTTCAGGAACGTTTATCTCAACCAATCATGGGATTTTTGAAATCGTCTATTAAATCTGTCGGTACATTACTACTGGCAGATTTTCTATTTTACGGGGTGGCTCAATCAGCTACCCCTATTTTTTATGAAAGGATTGATTACATGAAGAAAATACGAAGCTATACCAGTATCTGGTCTGTGGAAAAGGTACTGTATTCTATCAATGATTTTAGACTTCCGTTTCCCATAACCTTTACGCAAATGACATGGTTTGTCGTGTCACTCTTTGCAGTGATGATACTTGGCAACTTGCCCCCTCTTTCCATGATAGAGGGAGCATTTCTCAAATACTTTGGGATTCCTGTGGCTTTCACATGGTTTATGTCTACAAAAACTTTTGATGGTAAAAAGCCTTATGGATTTTTGAAGTCTGTCATTGCTTATGCACTGCGACCAAAGCTGACCTATGCAGGAAAAAAAGTAACGCTTGGCAGAAACCAGCCACAAGAAGCCATTACAGCAGTTAGGAGTGAATTTTATGGCATATCCAATTAAATACATTGAAAACAATCTCGTCTGGAATAAAGACGGGGAATGTTATGCTTACTATGAGCTTGTTCCTTACAATTACTCATTTCTAAGTCCAGAACAGAAAATACAAGTGCATGATTCTTTCAGACAGCTTATCGCACAAAATCGTGATGGCAAAATTCATGCTTTACAAATCAGTACAGAATCCAGCATACGTTCTGCACAAGAGCGTTCCAAAAATGAAGTCACTGGCAAGCTCAAAGCGGTTGCCTATGACAAAATCGACCAACAGACAGACGCTTTAATATCCATGATTGGCGAAAATCAAGTGAACTACCGTTTCTTTATCGGCTTTAAGTTGCTTCTCAACGATCAGGAGTTTTCTATGAAAAGTCTTACCGTTGAAGCAAAAAATGCTTTGTCTGATTTTGTCTATGATGTGAACCATAAGCTGATGGGCGATTTTGTTAGTATGAGTAATGATGAAATCCTGCGTTTTCAGAAGATGGAAAAGCTCTTAGAAAATAAAATCTCTCGTCGTTTCAAAATCCGCAGGTTAGATAAGGACGACTTCGGCTATCTGATTGAACACCTTTACGGACAGACAGGCACTGCCTATGAAGAGTATGAGTACCATCTATCAAAGAAAAAGCTGGATAATGAAACGCTGATTAAATACTATGACTTGATTAAGCCTACTCGCTGTTTGGTGGAAGAAAAACAGCGATATTTGAAAATCCAGCAGGAAGATGAAACCGTCTATGTAGCTTACTTTACCATTAACAGCATTGTCGGAGAACTGGACTTCCCGTCCTCTGAAATCTTCTACTACCAGCAACAGCAATTTACATTCCCGATTGATACGTCAATGAATGTGGAAATTGTAGCGAATCGTAAAGCCCTATCTACTGTCCGCAATAAAAAGAAAGAACTGAAAGACTTGGATAACCACGCTTGGCAAAGTGATAATGAAACCAGCTCCAATGTGGCGGAAGCTCTGGAAAGTGTGAATGAGCTGGAAACCAATTTAGACCAAAGCAAGGAATCTATGTACAAGCTGTCTTATGTGGTAAGGGTATCAGCAAATGATCTTGACGAACTCAAACGTCGTTGTAATGAAGTGAAAGATTTTTATGACGATTTAAGCGTAAAACTGGTACGACCATTTGGGGATATGCTCGGCTTACATGAAGAATTTTTACCTGCCAGCAAGCGTTATATGAATGATTATATTCAATACGTGACCTCTGATTTCCTCGCTGGTTTAGGTTTTGGTGCTACTCAAATGCTGGGGGAAAATGAGGGGATTTATGTTGGCTACAGCTTAGATACTGGACGCAATGTCTATCTGAAACCTGCTCTTGCCAGTCAAGGGGTTAAGGGTTCAGTAACCAATGCGTTAGCGTCGGCTTTTGTTGGTTCGCTGGGTGGTGGTAAATCCTTTGCGAATAACCTTATCGTCTATTATGCGGTGCTTTATGGGGCACAAGCAGTGATTGTAGACCCAAAAGCAGAACGTGGCAGATGGAAAGAAACCTTGCCAGAGATTTCCCATGAAATCAATATCGTCACTCTGACTTCTGATGAGAAAAACAAAGGCTTACTTGACCCTTATGTGATTATGAAAAATCCCAAAGATTCTGAATCACTGGCTATTGATATTCTGACATTCCTTACGGGGATTTCCTCTCGTGATGGGGAACGCTTCCCAATCCTTAGAAAAGCCATTCGTGCAGTAACCAATAGTGAAGTACGAGGGTTGATGAAAGTGATTGAGGAATTACGGGTTGAGAATACGCCACTAAGTACCAGTATAGCCGACCATATCGAAAGTTTTACAGACTATGACTTTGCACATTTATTATTCAGTAATGGTTATGTGGAGCAGTCTATCAGCTTAGAAAAACAACTGAACATTATACAGGTTGCGGACTTGGTACTTCCCGACAAGGAAACTTCCTTTGAGGAATATACCACTATGGAGCTTTTATCCGTTGCTATGCTGATTGTCATTAGTACCTTTGCTTTAGACTTTATCCATACAGACCGAAGCATTTTCAAGATTGTAGATTTAGACGAAGCATGGAGCTTTTTACAGGTAGCACAAGGAAAAACACTATCTATGAAGCTGGTTCGGGCTGGTCGTGCTATGAACGCTGGGGTATATTTCGTGACCCAAAATACAGACGACCTCTTAGATGAAAAACTGAAAAATAACCTCGGCTTAAAATTTGCATTTCGTTCCACTGACCTTAACGAGATTAAAAAGACCTTAGCCTTTTTTGGTGTAGACCCAGAGGACGAAAACAATCAGAAGCGATTGCGTGATTTGGAAAACGGGCAATGCCTTATCAGTGATTTATATGGTCGTGTCGGTGTGATACAGTTCCACCCTGTATTTGAAGAACTGCTCCATGCCTTTGATACCAGACCACCTGTGCGAAAAGAGGTGTAAATGTGAAACCATCAATAGTAAACAGAATAAAATCAAACTGGACGCTGAAACGTCTAGGTAAAGTGGCAATGACAGTGGCTTTCACACTTGTGATTGCCATTTTTCTTTTAGCCATGCTGGGAACGGTGGTTCAAGCTGCGGGCTTGGTAGATGATACGGTCAATGTGGCAAATGAATACAGCCGATACCCACTTGAAAACTATCAACTGGATTTTTATGTGGATAATAGCTGGGGCTGGCTTCCGTGGAACTGGTCGGACGGGATTGGAAAACAGGTCATGTATGGACTATATGCCATTACCAATTTTATTTGGACAATCAGTTTGTATGTTTCCAATGCGACAGGTTACTTAGTACAGGAAGCCTATTCCTTAGACTTCATTTCCGCTACAGCAGATTCCATTGGTAAGAATATGCAGACCTTAGCTGGTGTGAGTGCAAACGGATTTTCAACAGAGGGTTTCTATGTTGGATTCCTCTTACTCTTGATTTTGGTTCTTGGGGTTTATGTTGCCTATACGGGACTGATAAAGAGAGAAACCACAAAGGCAATTCATGCCATTATGAATTTTGTGCTGGTGTTTATCCTATCGGCTTCCTTTATTGCCTACGCTCCCGACTACATTAAAAAAATCAATGACTTTTCATCAGACATCAGTAATGCCAGTTTATCACTTGGCACGAAGATTGTCATGCCCCATTCCGATAGTCAAGGCAAGGACAGCGTGGACTTAATCAGAGATAGCCTGTTTTCCATACAGGTTCAGCAACCGTGGCTACTGCTTCAATACAACAGTTCAGACATTGAAAGTATCGGTATTGACCGTGTGGAAAGCCTGCTCTCCACCAGCCCAGATTCCAACAATGGCGAAGACAGAGAAAAAATTGTTGCGGAAGAAATTGAAGACAGAAGCAATACCAATCTAACCATTACAAAGACCATTAACCGTTTAGGTACAGTCTTCTTCCTATTTGTCTTCAATATTGGGATTTCCATATTTGTATTCCTATTAACAGGAATCATGATTTTCTCGCAGGTACTTTTTATCATCTATGCTATGTTTCTGCCTGTGAGCTTTATTTTAAGCATGATTCCATCATTTGATGGTATGTCAAAACGAGCCATAACAAAGCTCTTTAATACCATTTTGACACGAGCTGGAATCACATTGATTATTACGACAGCATTTAGTATTTCAACCATGCTCTATACCTTATCGGCTGGTTATCCGTTCTTTTTGATTGCTTTTCTACAGATTGTGACCTTTGCAGGAATCTACTTCAAGCTGGGCGATTTAATGAGTATGTTTTCTCTACAGAGTAACGATTCTCAAAGTGTGGGAAGTCGTGTGATGAGAAAACCTCGTATGCTTATGCACGCTCACATGCACCGTCTACAGCGGAAACTTGGACGTTCCATGACTACTCTAGGGGCTGGGTCTGCCATTGTTACAGGTAAAAAAGGACAGTCGGGTTCGGGGAGTTCTGCAAGGACACAAGCAGATCACTCCCGACCAGACGGAAAGGAAAAATCAACACTTGGAAAACGTATCGGTCAAACCATCGGTACAGTAGCTGATACCAAAGACAGAATGGTAGACACTGCTAGTGGTTTGAAAGAACAGGTTAAAGATTTGCCGACCAATGCAAGATATGCAGTATATCAAGGAAAATCCAAAGTAAAAGAGAATGTCCGTGATTTAACCAGTAGTATTTCTCAAACCAAAGCGGACAGAGCCAGTGGACGCAAGGAACAGCAGGAACAAAGGCGAAAAACCATTGCGAAGCGTCGCTCTGAAATGGAACAGGTCAAACAGAAAAAACAGCCTGCTTCTTCTGTTCATGAAAGACCGACTACAAGACAAGAACAATATCATGATGAACAGACCTCAAAACAGTCTAATATTCAGACTTCATATAAGGAATCTCAACAAGCCAAACAAGAGCGTCCAGCAGTTAAGTCCGATTTTTCAAGTCCAAAAGTGGAACGCCAAGGCAATACCGTTCAAGAAAAAACCGTTCAAAAGCCAGCAACTTCAACCACTACAGCAGATAGAACTTCACAACGTCCAATCACAAAAGAACGTCCGTCTACTGTTCAAAGAGTACCACTACAAAATACAAGAAGTAGACCACCAATCAAAACCGCCACCATTAAGAAAGTCGGTAAGAAACCATGAAGTTGAAAACTTTAGTGATTGGTGGTTCTGGGCTATTCTTGATGGTCTTCTCACTGCTTCTGTTTGTTGCCATTTTATTTTCAGATGAACAGGACAGCGGAATTTCCAATATTCATTATGGAGGTGTGAATGTTTCCGCAGAAGTGCTGGCTCATAAGCCTATGGTAGAAAAATATGCCAAAGAATATGGCGTTGAAGAATATGTCAACATACTTCTTGCGATTATACAGGTGGAATCGGGCGGTACTGCGGAAGATGTTATGCAGTCCTCGGAATCCCTCGGTCTTCCACCTAATTCATTGAGTACAGAAGAATCCATTAAGCAAGGTGTGAAGTATTTCAGTGAATTATTAGCCAGTAGCGAAAGGCTCAGTGTAGATTTAGAATCGGTTATCCAGTCCTACAATTATGGTGGTGGTTTCTTAGGGTATGTGGCTAATCGTGGAAATAAATATACCTTTGAACTGGCTCAAAGTTTCTCAAAAGAGTATTCAGGTGGCGAAAAAGTGTCTTACCCCAATCCCATAGCCATACCTATCAATGGGGGCTGGCGATACAACTATGGCAATATGTTTTATGTGCAACTGGTAACGCAGTATCTTGTCACAACAGAGTTTGATGATGATACGGTACAAGCCATCATGGACGAAGCACTGAAATATGAGGGCTGGCGATACGTTTAAGGTGGAGCTTCCCCGACTACTTCTTTTGATTGTAGCGGACTGACACAATGGACGTATGGAAAAGCTGGAATTAACTTACCACGAACCGCACAACAGCAATATGATGTGACCCAGCATATCCCACTATCGGAAGCACAAGCTGGCGATTTGGTTTTCTTTCATTCTACCTATAACGCTGGCTCTTATATTACTCATGTTGGGATATACCTTGGCAATAACCGTATGTTTCATGCAGGCGACCCAATCGGTTATGCCGACTTAACAAGCCCCTACTGGCAACAGCATTTAGTGGGAGCAGGACGAATCAAACAATGAGAAAGGAAGATTTAATGATGAAATTTAGAAAAAATCAGAATAAAGAAAAACAGATACCAAAGGAAAAGAAACCTCGTGTCTATAAGGTCAATCCTCATAAAAAGGTTGTGATTGCCTTGTGGGTACTTTTAGGGCTTAGTTTCAGCTTTGCGATATTCAAGCACTTTACAGCTATAGATACTCATACTATTCACGAAACAACTATCATAGAAAAGGAATACGTTGATACTCATCATGTAGAAAATTTTGTAGAGAACTTTGCGAAAGTCTACTATTCATGGGAGCAATCCGATAAGTCCATTGATAATCGAATGGAAAGTCTAAAAGGCTATCTGACAGATGAACTTCAAGCTCTCAATGTTGATACAGTACGCAAAGATATTCCTGTATCGTCTTCTGTAAGAGGATTTCAGATATGGACGGTAGAGCCAACTGGCGACAATGAGTTTAATGTAACCTACAGTGTAGACCAGCTCATTACAGAGGGAGAAAATACAAAGACCGTCCACTCTGCTTATATAGTGAGTGTCTATGTAGATGGTTCTGGAAATATGGTACTGGTTAAGAATCCGACCATTACCAACATACCTAAGAAATCAAGTTATAAACCAAAAGCCATTGAAAGTGAGGGGACGGTTGATTCCATTACAACCAATGAAATCAATGAGTTTTTAACGACGTTCTTCAAGCTCTATCCTACAGCGACAGCCAGTGAACTTTCCTACTATGTGAATGACGGGATATTAAAACCAATCGGAAAAGAGTACATCTTTCAAGAACTGGTAAATCCTATTCACAATCGTAAGGATAATCAAGTCACGGTATCGCTGACAGTGGAGTATATCGACCAGCAGACCAAAGCAACGCAGGTATCTCAATTTGATTTGGTACTTGAAAAGAACGGGAGTAATTGGAAGATTGTAAAATAACAAATATTGGTACATGATTACAGATACTTTGTAATCATGTACTCTTTTTGATAAAAAATTGGAGATTCCTTTACAAATATGCTCTTACGTGCTATTATTTAAGTGACTATTTAAAAGGAGTTAATAAATATGCGGCAAGGTATTCTTAAATAAACTGTCAATTTGATAGCAGGAACAAATAATTAGATGTCCTTTTTTAGGAGGGCTTAGTTTTTTGTACCCAGTTTAAGAATACCTTTATCATGTGATTCTAAAGTATCCAGAGAATATCTGTATGCTTTGTATACCTATGGTTATGCATAAAAATCCCAGTGATAAAAGTATTTATCACTGGGATTTTTATGCCCTTTTGGGTTTTTGAATGGAGGAAAATCACATGAAAATTATTAATATTGGAGTTTTAGCTCATGTTGATGCAGGAAAAACTACCTTAACAGAAAGCTTATTATATAACAGTGGAGCGATTACAGAATTAGGAAGCGTGGACAAAGGTACAACGAGGACGGATAATACGCTTTTAGAACGTCAGAGAGGAATTACAATTCAGACAGGAATAACCTCTTTTCAGTGGGAAAATACGAAGGTGAACATCATAGACACGCCAGGACATATGGATTTCTTAGCAGAAGTATATCGTTCATTATCAGTTTTAGATGGGGCAATTCTACTGATTTCTGCAAAAGATGGCGTACAAGCACAAACTCGTATATTATTTCATGCACTTAGGAAAATGGGGATTCCCACAATCTTTTTTATCAATAAGATTGACCAAAATGGAATTGATTTATCAACGGTTTATCAGGATATTAAAGAGAAACTTTCTATGGAAATTATAATCAAACAGAAAGTAGAGCTGCACCCTAATATGTGTGTGATGAGCTGTACGGAACCTGAGCAATGGGATGTGGTAATAGAAGGAAATGATGACCTTTTAGAGAAATATATGTCCGGTAAATCATTAGAAGCATTAGAACTCGAACAAGAGGAAATCAGAAGATTTCAGAATTGCTCCTTGTACCCTGTTTATCATGGAAGCGCAAAAAGCAACATAGGGATTGAGCAGCTTATAGAAGTGATAACGAATAAATTTTATTCATCAACATACAGAAAGAAGTCTGAACTTTGCGGAAATGTCTTCAAAATTGAATATTCGGAAGAAAGACAACGTCTTGCATATGTACGCCTTTATGGCGGAATCCTGCATTTGCGGGATTCGGTTAGAATATCGGAAAAGGAAAAAATAAAAATTACAGAAATGTATACTTCAATAAATGGTGAATTATGTAAAATTGATAAGGCTTATTCCGGGGAAATTGTTATTTTGCAAAATGAGTTTTTGAAGCTAAATAGTGTTCTTGGAGATACAAAGCTATTGCCACAGAGAGAGAGAATTGAAAATCCGCTCCCTCTGCTGCAAACAACTGTTGAACCGAGCAAACCTCAACAAAGGGAAATGTTACTTGATGCACTTTTAGAAATCTCCGACAGTGACCCGCTTCTACAATATTATGTGGATTCTACGACACATGAAATTATACTTTCTTTCTTAGGGAAAGTACAAATGGAAGTGATTAGTGCACTGTTGCAAGAAAAGTATCATGTGGAGATAGAACTAAAAGAGCCTACAGTCATTTATATGGAGAGACCGTTAAAAAATGCAGAATATACCATTCACATCGAAGTGCCGCCAAATCCTTTCTGGGCTTCCATTGGTTTATCTGTATCACCGCTTCCGTTGGGAAGTGGAATGCAGTATGAGAGCTCGGTTTCTCTTGGATACTTAAATCAATCATTTCAAAATGCAGTTATGGAAGGGATACGCTATGGTTGCGAACAAGGATTGTATGGTTGGAATGTGACGGACTGTAAAATCTGTTTTAAGTATGGCTTATACTATAGCCCTGTTAGTACCCCAGCAGATTTTCGGATGCTTGCTCCTATTGTATTGGAACAAGTCTTAAAAAAAGCTGGAACAGAATTGTTAGAGCCATATCTTAGTTTTAAAATTTATGCGCCACAGGAATATCTTTCACGAGCATACAACGATGCTCCTAAATATTGTGCGAACATCGTAGACACTCAATTGAAAAATAATGAGGTCATTCTTAGTGGAGAAATCCCTGCTCGGTGTATTCAAGAATATCGTAGTGATTTAACTTTCTTTACAAATGGACGTAGTGTTTGTTTAACAGAGTTAAAAGGGTACCATGTTACTACCGGTGAACCTGTTTGCCAGCCCCGTCGTCCAAATAGTCGGATAGATAAAGTACGATATATGTTCAATAAAATAACTTAGTGTATTTTATGTTGTTATATAAATATGGTTTCTTGTTAAATAAGATGAAATATTTTTTAATAAAGATTTGAATTAAAGTGTAAAGGAGGAGATAGTTATTATAAATCTTGTTGGTTTTATGCGTGCAACGGAAGTGACAATAAATAATAAAGATAATTCTTATAATCAGCACATGCATGTATTGGTATGTGTGGAACCAACTTATTTTAAGAATACAGAAAACTACGTGAATCAAAAACAATGGATTCAATTTTGGAAAAAGGCAATGAAATTAGACTATGATCCAAATGTAAAAGTTCAAATGATTCGACCGAAAAATAAATATAAATCGGATATACAATCGGCAATTGACGAAACTGCAAAATATCCTGTAAAGGATACGGATTTTATGACCGATGATGAAGAAAAGAATTTGAAACGTTTGTCTGATTTGGAGGAAGGTTTACACCGTAAAAGGTTAATCTCCTATGGTGGTTTGTTAAAAGAAATACATAAAAAATTAAACCTTGATGACACAGAAGAAGGCGATTTGATTCATACAGATGATGACGAAAAAGCCGATGAAGATGGATTTTCTATTATTGCAATGTGGAATTGGGAACGGAAAAATTATTTTATTAAAGAGTAGTTCAACAAACGGGCCATATTGTTGTATAAGTGATGAAATACTGAATTTAAAATTTAGTTTATATGTGGTAAAATGTTTTAATCAAGTTTAGGAGGAATTAATTATGAAGTGTAATGAATGTAACAGGGCACAATCGAATTTACGACACAACCAAATTTTAATTTGGCTTTGCATTTTATCTTTTTTTAGCGTATTAAATGAAATGGTTTTGAACGTCTCATTACCTGATATTGCAAATGATTTTAATAAACCACCTGCGAGTACAAACTGGGTGAACACAGCCTTTATGTTAACCTTTTCCATTGGAACAGCTGTATATGGAAAGCTATCTGATCAATTAGGCATCAAAAGGTTACTCCTATTTGGAATTATAATAAATTGTTTCGGGTCGTTAATTGGGTTTGTTGGCCATTCTTTCTTTTCCTTACTTATTATGGCTCGTTTTATTCAAGGGGCTGGTGCAGCTGCATTTCCAGCACTCGTAATGGTTGTAGTTGCGCGCTATATTCCAAAGGAAAATAGGGGTAAAGCATTTGGTCTTATTGGATCGATAGTAGCCATGGGAGAAGGAGTCGGTCCAGCGATTGGTGGAATGATAGCCCATTATATTCATTGGTCCTATCTTCTACTCATTCCTATGATAACAATTATTACTGTTCCGTTTCTTATGAAATTATTAAAGAAAGAAGTAAGGATAAAAGGTCATTTTGATATCAAAGGAATTATACTAATGTCTGTAGGCATTGTATTTTTTATGTTGTTTACAACATCATATAGCATTTCTTTTCTTATCGTTAGCGTGCTGTCATTCCTGATATTTGTAAAACATATCAGGAAAGTAACAGATCCTTTTGTTGATCCCGGATTAGGGAAAAATATACCTTTTATGATTGGAGTTCTTTGTGGGGGAATTATATTTGGAACAGTAGCAGGGTTTGTCTCTATGGTTCCTTATATGATGAAAGATGTTCACCAGCTAAGTACTGCCGAAATCGGAAGTGTAATTATTTTCCCTGGAACAATGAGTGTCATTATTTTCGGCTACATTGGTGGGATACTTGTTGATAGAAGAGGTCCTTTATACGTGTTAAACATCGGAGTTACATTTCTTTCTGTTAGCTTTTTAACTGCTTCCTTTCTTTTAGAAACAACATCATGGTTCATGACAATTATAATCGTATTTGTTTATGGTGGGCTTTCGTTCACCAAAACAGTTATATCAACAATTGTTTCAAGTAGCTTGAAACAGCAGGAAGCTGGTGCTGGAATGAGTTTGCTTAACTTTACCAGCTTTTTATCAGAGGGAACAGGTATTGCAATTGTAGGTGGTTTATTATCCATACCCTTACTTGATCAAAGGTTGTTACCTATGGAAGTTGATCAGTCAACTTATCTGTATAGTAATTTGTTATTACTTTTTTCAGGAATCATTGTCATTAGTTGGCTGGTTACCTTGAATGTATATAAACATTCTCAAAGGGATTTCTAAATCGTTAAGGGATCAACTTTGGGAGAGAGTTCAAAATTGATCCTTTTTTTATAACAGGAATTCAAATCTTTTTGTTCCATTAAAGGGCGCGATTGCTGAATAAAAGATACGAGAGACCTCTCTTGTATCTTTTTTATTTTGAGTGGTTTTGTCCGTTACACTAGAAAACCGAAAGACAATAAAAATTTTATTCTTGCTGAGTCTGGCTTTCGGTAAGCTAGACAAAACGGACAAAATAAAAATTGGCAAGGGTTTAAAGGTGGAGATTTTTTGAGTGATCTTCTCAAAAAATACTACCTGTCCCTTGCTGATTTTTAAACGAGCACGAGAGCAACCCCCCCTTTGCTGAGGTGGCAGAGGGCAGGTTTTTTTGTTTCTTTTTTCTCGTAAAAAAAAGAAAGGTCTTAAAGGTTTTATGGTTTTGGTCGGCACTGCCGACAGCCTCGCAGAGCACACACTTTATGAATATAAAGTATAGTGTGTTATACTTTACTTGGAAGTGGTTGCCGGAAAGAGCGAAAATGCCTCACATTTGTGCCACCTAAAAAGGAGCGATTTACATATGAGTTATGCAGTTTGTAGAATGCAAAAAGTGAAATCAGCTGGACTAAAAGGCATGCAATTTCATAATCAAAGAGAGCGAAAAAGTAGAACGAATGATGATATTGACCATGAGCGAACACGTGAAAATTATGATTTGAAAAATGATAAAAATATTGATTACAACGAACGTGTCAAAGAAATTATTGAATCACAAAAAACAGGTACAAGAAAAACGAGGAAAGATGCTGTTCTTGTAAATGAGTTGCTAGTAACATCTGACCGAGATTTTTTTGAGCAACTGGATCCAGGAGAACAAAAACGATTTTTTGAGGAAAGTTATAAATTATTTTCCGAACGATATGGCAAGCAAAATATTGCTTATGCAACAGTTCATAATGATGAGCAAACCCCTCACATGCATTTAGGTGTTGTGCCTATGCGTGATGGAAAACTGCAAGGAAAAAATGTGTTTAATCGTCAAGAACTGTTATGGCTACAAGATAAATTCCCCGAGCATATGAAAAAACAGGGTTTTGAGTTGAAGCGTGGTGAACGTGGCTCTGACCGTAAACATATTGAGACAGCTAAATTTAAAAAACAAACTTTGGAAAAAGAGATTGATTTTCTAGAAAAAAATTTAGCAGTTAAAAAAGATGAATGGACTGCTTATAGCGATAAAGTTAAATCAGATTTAGAAGTACCAGCGAAACGACACATGAAAAGTGTTGAAGTGCCAACGGGTGAAAAGTCCATGTTTGGTTTGGGAAAAGAAATAATGAAAACAGAAAAGAAACCAACCAAAAATGTTGTTATATCGGAGCGTGATTATAAAAACTTAGTGACTGCTGCGAGAGATAACGATAGGTTAAAACAGCATGTTAGAAATCTCATGAGTACTGATATGGCGAGAGAATATAAAAAATTAAGTAAAGAACATGGGCAAGTTAAAGAAAAATATAGTGGTCTTGTAGAGCGATTTAATGAAAATGTAAATGATTATAATGAGTTGCTTGAAGAAAACAAGTCTTTAAAGTCTAAAATAAGCGATTTAAAGCGTGATGTGAGTTTAATCTATGAAAGCACTAAGGAATTCCTTAAGGAACGTACAGACGGCTTAAAAGCCTTTAAAAACGTTTTTAAGGGGTTTGTAGACAAGGTAAAGGATAAAACAGCACAATTCCAAGAAAAACACGATTTAGAACCTAAAAAGAACGAATTTGAACTAACTCATAACCGAGAGGTAAAAAAAGAACGAAGTCGAGATCAGGGAATGAGTTTATAAAATAAAAAAAGCACCTGAAAAGGTGTCTTTTTTTGATGGTTTTGAACTTGTTCTTTCTTATCTTGATACATATAGAAATAACGTCATTTTTATTTTAGTTGCTGAAAGGTGCGTTGAAGTGTTGGTATGTATGTGTTTTAAAGTATTGAAAACCCTTAAAATTGGTTGCACAGAAAAACCCCATCTGTTAAAGTTATAAGTGACCAAACAAATAACTAAATAGATGGGGGTTTCTTTTAATATTATGTGTCCTAATAGTAGCATTTATTCAGATGAAAAATCAAGGGTTTTAGTGGACAAGACAAAAAGTGGAAAAGTGAGACCATGGAGAGAAAAGAAAATCGCTAATGTTGATTACTTTGAACTTCTGCATATTCTTGAATTTAAAAAGGCTGAAAGAGTAAAAGATTGTGCTGAAATATTAGAGTATAAACAAAATCGTGAAACAGGCGAAAGAAAGTTGTATCGAGTGTGGTTTTGTAAATCCAGGCTTTGTCCAATGTGCAACTGGAGGAGAGCAATGAAACATGGCATTCAGTCACAAAAGGTTGTTGCTGAAGTTATTAAACAAAAGCCAACAGTTCGTTGGTTGTTTCTCACATTAACAGTTAAAAATGTTTATGATGGCGAAGAATTAAATAAGAGTTTGTCAGATATGGCTCAAGGATTTCGCCGAATGATGCAATATAAAAAAATTAATAAAAACTACAAGTGGATATTGTGTCCTGTATGTGGAAATAAAACACGATTAAAGATAAGGGAAGATACTGAATTAAAAAAATTCCCCCTCTATTGTCCGAAATGCAGACAAGAAAATTTAATTGAAATAAAGCAGTTCAAAGTAACTGTGATTACAGAGCCAGACGCAAAGACGCAGAGCCGATAAAATGAGATTAATACAATCTCATTTTATCGGCTCTTTCCGTTATGTATGGATTCTTTTAATTAGTCTTCGATGTTTCTTGCTTCGTTGATACCGCTGGCTAAAGATTCCATTAAGGATAGTTCTTTGTCTGTAAAGCTATCCATGTATTTCTCTATCTGTAATCGTCGGGTGCTTTTTACCAAGTTATTAGCAGGTAAGAAAAATTCATCAACGGAAACATGAAGTAACGATACAAGGTCATAAAGAACTTGTATGCTGGGGTGTTGCCCTTTATTTTCAATATTAGTTAAGTACCGTGGGTCAATTTCAATCAATGCTCCCACTTGTTCACGAGTTAAACCTCGTTTCAATCGAGCTTCTTTAATGGCTAAACCAAAGGCTCTAAAATCATATTTATCTTCTTTTTTACGCATAGTAGACCACCTCTATACATTTTATTGTTCCTACTGAATTAAAAACAGGTATAGAAAAACGTGTTATATGGTTTATAGGTTTATATTTAATAAAAAGCACTACTAAACGCCAATAAAAAAAACCGTTATATGGTAGTGCTATTTACGCTGTTAAAATATTGTATATTACTTCCAAATGGCGGTTTGTTGGAGGTCAACGTCGCCATGAAGTACATCATATACAATAAATTTCCTTACATTGGGTTCTTGTCAAAAAAAGTCGTCTATCTGCAATAGATAAGTACGTCCACCAATGTGGTTTTATAAATCATATAGATAGAATAACAGAAGCATGTAAACAGAGAAATAAATCTGTTTATATGCTTTTTTGGCTATTCAGAACTTTTTTACAAAGTTTATTTATCAGTAATGCAACAAATCCCCCTTTCACATTGGGACTAAGAGTGAAAGGAGATAAACGAGCAAGGCTCACTTCCTTTCCTAGACAGAAAGGGGGTGAGAAACATGAAACCATCTTCTTTTCAGACCACAATAGAAAATCAGTTTGACTATATCTGTAAACGTGCTATGGAAGACGAGCGAAAGAATTATATGCTTTATCTTTCAAGGATTGCAAAGCGTGAGGTGTCCTTTTCGGATGTTGGCGATTATCTTGTTAGCCAGTTTGCGACAACAGATAACTATTCAACTGACTTTCAGATTTTTACACTCAATGGGTTATCAGTAGGCGTTGAAAATGATTTGTTGAGTGAAGCATTACGTGAGTTGCCAGACAAGAAACGTGAAATTCTACTGCTGTTTTACTTTATGGACATGAGCGATTCAGAAATTGCAGACCTGTTGAAATTGAACCGTTCTACTGTCTATCGGCATAGAACCAGTGGACTAGCCTTAATTAAAAAGTTTATGGAGGAATTTGAAGAATGAAAACACAATATCCTATGATTCCCTTTCCTCTCATTGTAAAGGCAACAGATGGCGATACCGAAGCGATTAACCAGATTCTACATCATTACAGAGGGTACATAACGAAGCGTTCCCTACGACTTATGAAAGATGAATATGGCAATCAAAGTATGGTCGTTGATGAAGTCTTACGTGGAAGAATGGAAACCAGACTGATTACAAAGATTTTGTCATTTGAAATTAAGTAATATCCTCTCTCCTTTCGTGGAAGCGTGCTAAACCATTCCACGCTTCCCGAACAGGGAGGTTTGTTATTCCACCAAAGCATATTGAGCTTTCAATGTGTTTTGATAGGCTAACGAGCCATTGTTCTTTGAAAACTGAATAAAAGTAATCGAATACGTTTCGATAAGAAAAGAGCCAACGGAACTAACCGCCATGACCTATCTTATAAAGATAGCGAGCGATTCATGTTAGTGATCCGAGAAGCAATCTTTAGCAGGATTGCCTGCAACGACATTCTTATCGTGATAATGATACTCCCATACAGTCAATAGTCCGAGCGTGATAAAACCGTCGCAGGCAATGAGTATGGCTACATGAGAACCATGCAGGGGTGGAACTCCCGTGAGCTTTGCTAAAGCTGTTCGATTGCTGGTAAAACAACTTTTATGAAATCCAAATAAGTGATTTGGAAAGGAGGATTTTATGAAGCAGACTGACATTCCTATTTGGGAACGTTATACCCTAACCATTGAAGAAGCGTCAAAATATTTTCGTATTGGCGAAAACAAGCTACGACGCTTGGCAGAGGAAAATAAAAATGCAAATTGGCTGATTATGAATGGCAATCGTATTCAGATTAAACGAAAACAATTTGAAAAAATTATAGATACATTGGACGCAATCTAGCGTCGCCAAAGGGTCTTGTATATGATAAAATAGTATTAAGTCGTATCAAGGCTCTTTCCATAAAGGAAAGGAGCAAATGCCATGTCAGAAAAAAGACGTGACAATAAAGGTCGAATCTTAAAGACTGGAGAGAGCCAACGAAAAGACGGAAGATACTTATACAAATATATAGATTCATTTGGAGAACCGCAATTTGTTTACTCGTGGAAACTTGTGGCTACAGACCGAGTACCAGCAGGAAAGCGTGATTGTATCTCACTTAGAGAGAAAATCGCAGAGTTACAGAAAGACATTCATGATGGTATTGATGTTGTAGGAAAGAAAATGACACTCTGCCAGCTTTACGCAAAACAGAACGCTCAAAGACCAAAGGTTAGAAAAAACACTGAAACTGGACGCAAATATCTTATGGATATTTTGAAGAAAGACAAGTTAGGTGTAAGAAGTATTGACAGTATTAAGCCATCAGACGCTAAAGAATGGGCTATTAGAATGAGTGAAAATGGTTATGCTTATCAAACCATCAATAACTACAAACGTTCTTTAAAGGCTTCATTCTATATTGCTATACAAGATGATTGTGTTCGGAAGAATCCATTTGACTTTCAACTGAAAGCAGTTCTTGATGATGATACTGTCCCTAAGACCGTACTAACAGAAGAACAGGAAGAAAAACTGTTAGCCTTTGCAAAAGCTGATAAAACCTACAGCAAAAATTATGATGAAATTCTGATACTCTTAAAAACAGGTCTTCGTATTTCAGAGTTTGGTGGTTTGACACTTCCAGATTTAGATTTTGAGAATCGTCTTGTCAATATAGACCATCAGCTATTGAGAGATACTGAAATTGGGTACTACATTGAAACACCAAAGACCAAAAGTGGCGAACGTCAAGTTCCTATGGTTGAAGAAGCCTATCAAGCATTTAAGCGAGTGTTAGCGAATCGAAAGAATGATAAGCGTGTTGAGATTGATGGATATAGTGATTTCCTCTTTCTTAATAGAAAGAACTATCCAAAAGTGGCAAGTGATTACAACGGCATGATGAAAGGTCTTGTTAAGAAATACAATAAGTATAACGAGGATAAATTGCCACACATCACTCCACATAGTTTGCGACATACATTCTGTACCAACTATGCAAATGCAGGAATGAATCCAAAGGCATTACAGTACATTATGGGACATGCTAATATAGCCATGACGCTGAACTATTACGCACATGCAACATTCGATTCTGCAATGGCAGAAATGAAACGCTTGAATAAAGAGAAGCAACAGGAGCGTCTTGTTGCTTAGTAGTACAAATGAATTTACTACTTATTTACCACTTCTGACAGCTAAGACATGAGGAAATATGCAAAGAAACGTGAAGTATCTTCCTACAGTAAAAATACTCGAAAGCACATAGAATAAGGCTTTACGAGCATTTAAGAAAATATAAAAAGATAATTAGAAATTTATACTTTGTTTATGATAAAAACTAGCGATTATTTATCCAATAATCGAGGTGATTGGATGACGTTCTCAGGGTCAATTTTAGAGATACCCAAAAGTGTTGCCAATTCTTCACCGTAGGTAAATGTAAA